>JAQWBQ010000119.1 GCA_028706295.1 Bacteroidales bacterium | reverse complement strand
TGATGGAACGCGAGTTGTTCCCTGCGGTGATCATCGCTCCGGGCGGCAGGGTCCAGATGTAATCTTCGGCTCCGGGGATCTCCGGTATGCTGAAGACAATATCGTTAGCCGGAGTGCACAACACGGTTGGACCTGTGAGGGGTCCGGCGGGTCCGGGGGTAGTGCCTACCTGGACCCAGGTTGTGATGGTAACAGAAGCTCCGCAGGCATCGGTAACGGAAACCGTGTAGGGATGACTTCCCGGTCCGGGATTGACCGTAATGGTGGGTGATGTGGAACCCGTACTCCAGAGAAAGTGGTAAGTGTCCGATGGAACGAATACCTGGCCTCCGGAGGCAAAGGCAGTAAGGGTGGCTGTACCACCCGAACAAATGGTGACAGGTGGCGCCGTGACGCTCAGTACATCGTTGTATTTGATGGTAAAGGTACTGGTTGCGACATTCGCAACAGCGCAGTTGGTAACCGTTGCCGTGATGATCAATGTCTTGTCGGGCCCGGGGAAGGCGGCCGGTAATGCCTCAATGTGAATGGCAGGCGTCTGGGTCATTCCGGTCGGGATGTATAGGTGTGCCGGGAATGGATTGGGTAAAATATCGGCCTGCGTAGCTGTTCCTGATGGGTCGATGGTGAGATCGACCGTTACCGTCGCGGTTTTGGGCTCCGGAATGGTATAAATTAGATCGGTCGTGCTGCACCCGGGAACAAGCAGCTCGCCGGTTTCGGGATTCGAAAAGGTGGTGCTTGGAGTGGTGCTCGTACTTGAAAAACTGTTTTGTTCCAGAAAGATCCCGGAATCAAATATCATATCTTGAATGTCAGAAATGGCTATTTTAATATGATAAGTCTGTCCGCAATTCACACTGTAGCTGGCAGTGAAAACCTTGGTAAACCGGTCGTAAGTGAATATCGTTCCATTTCCTTTCACATAGGGTGGAACCTCTTTCCCGTCGCCATTCCACCAGGAATAATCTCCTGTAAGGACATGGTAGTCTTTAGAACAAATGTTATTGATGGTCACCGGCGATAAAGAATTGGGTAACAATGCAATGTTCACGGCGTCGTTGGTATATCCCATTCCACCGCTTATATCGCTGGAACTCAGAAAAAAACCAAATGAATCGTTGACTCCGCCACTGCAGAAATCATCAAACTCTTCGGAGGCAAAAACATATCTGAAGGAAAGATTATCGGTTTGGGGAATGAAATCAAATTCAAGGACTGCCCGATCCTTCGAGTCGCCGCCACCAAGAATTGCAAGGTCCGGATCGGCGCCGGAGCACATGGCGGTGCTTGCATGAGCGTTTGGCACATTTCGTAAATCAGCATCTTCGACTTTACCTGCGGCGAGAATAATGCCTCCCGCGATTTTAAGTTGTCCGAAAGCCTCACCGGTAGCCGTGAAGATTCCGATCTGGTCGGCAATGTTCACGGTGCTCATATCGCAAACACGCGTACCCATTAAACTCAGCATTTCGCTTGATCCGTTGAATGTGGCATTGGTCACGGTCACGCCCGTGCCAACCAGGTAATTCTGGATGAATTCTGTCGGTGTCATCGGGATGGCGGTTCCGGAAGTCACATTCACCTGAGCACGGCTTATAGAAGAAATACCGAGTGTGATCAGAAGGGAAACGAGGACGATCTTGATATGTGATTTTCCCAACATCAGATTTTGCTAAAAATATGCAGAATACAAAGATATATTTAAAAAATGAAAGAAGGCAGGTCCTGCATGATAAATTTTGTACCACCCCAAATGGGTAGTATGTTGATTATCACGATAAATTTTTCTTTTCAATGTTCAATCTTTCAGACATCTTACCGGATATGCATCGGCTTTCGATCCGTTGTAATACGAAACGCTGGGTGAGATCGAATTGATTCCGCGTGCAACGGCCTTATCCGTTGATTGCGATGATGTTGTCCAGAACAAAGAGACCCGGGTTTCCCCGGTTGTAAAGGATTCCGGAAGGTTCTGGTAAAAAATTCCTGCAGGGAAGGCCCTGAACAGGCCTGCTGTTCCAGGATCACGCAGGTAGGATCCGGCCACACCATTGCCAGCCCCGAGTGAGATGTTGTCGATCAGCAACATCCATTCTGCTTCATTCGGAACATGCCAGCCTGGCGGACAAAAGCCCTGGGCGCGGTCGGTCGAAGTGTACTGCATGACTTCATCCCACTGGTAAAGACCTCCGTAAGCTGAACAACCGGGGTCAGAACTGATGCAATATTTTTCCCAGATACAGTTGTCGGATTGCGGCTGGATATATGCTGACTGGTTGCCGTACCTCAGATTTTCTTTCAGCCAGCATTGTGCTCCGATCTGGGTGGTGGCGTAGATCTGTCCGTCGCGGGGATCTGTGAATGCTGTGCCGCACTGGAACGACGCATTGGAAGCCAGAACCGAGATGGTTTGCTGTGCAGTGGCAGTGCAGTTGTGGATGTTGGTATATGAAAAATAGATGGTATGCTGTCCGACCGTGATTGCAGGATCACCGGGATTGAAAATATTTCCGGTGACGGGGTTCGACGATGGGTTATCGATCCTGTATGCTCCGCCGGTTCCAAGTGGAGTTCCCCCCTTAAGAAGAAATGGTTTTGCATTTTTGGTTGTGACCGGATCGTAGCAGGCGGTCAGGTTGACGACGGGCAGGGCGTTCACGGTGATCGGGAAGGAAGGAGATGCCGGCCCCTCGCCGCAATCATTCACTCCCTTTACCATGAGAACCCCGGAAGTGGCCGTTGATGAAAAGTCGATCGTGATTGTATTCCCGTTATTGAAGATGGTAATTCCGGATCCGGAATAACTCCAGTTGTATTGGTTGGCATTTGTAACCGGTGGAACCGAATAAACCTGTCCCTGCCAGGTATTGCAAACCTCCGAAGGGCCTGATATGGATGTGGGCTCGCCGGGCCAGGGTTTCATAGTGATCGGGAAGGATGGCGCCTGGCTGGAACAGGAGACCCCGGGATAGGCGATGGTCTCAACCAGTTGGATCCCGACGGGAAGTGCATTTCCCCAGGTCACACCGGCAAAGGAATTTGTCGGGCCTCCTCCCGTGGTGATGACTCCGCCGGTCACACTCCAGGCATAGGTATGCCCGGTTCCCCCTGCAGTGGAGTAGGTATGGGTCGAATATCCGCAGATATTTCCGCCGGTGGCGCTGGTGATCAGAGGCGAAGGGTTTTGGTTGACTGCAACGGGGTAGGTGGTAGGATTTGGTGCCGTACATCCGATACCGATCGAATAATTGATGGAGATGATGTAGGAATTCGGATCGTCCCACCGGATGGTGATGACAGGATCGCCGGTGCCACCACCATTCAGGATGGTTCTGCCGCTGGCGGGCTGAACGTCCCAACTGTATGAGGATGCCCCGGTCTGGGTGGTATAGGTAACGGTCTGACCGGCACAGACAGCTGCAAGCCCGCTGGTGATCGAAGGTGTAGGTAACGATTGAACCGCGACGGTTACTGCTGTAGGGTTAAGTGCAGTACAGCCATGTTCATCGGTATAAGAGACACTGATCTGCGGATTTCCAAAGGTGGTCCAGGTAACATCTACCTGGTCGGGTAAACCCGGCACCGGGGTGATTGACCCGTACCCCGATGGATCAAGACTCCATAGGTAGTTCGACATCGCGGAGGCAGTGAAATACCGGTTGGTCGAGTTTTTACAAACCGATGTAGGACCTGTGATAATGGGTACCGGTAATGGGTTGACCGTCACTGTCAGTGTAGATGTCAGCGACTGGCAATTTGTGGAGGGGTCGGTATAATGAACCGACAGGGTTTTGGCTCCGGACGTCGGAAAGGAAACAGATATGGAACTGGTTCCGTTCACGGTGATGGTTCCGTCGGGTAAGGATTGCCAGGTGTAACCGTTTTTCCCGGCCTCTGTGGTGAAGATCACAGGGCTGTTCGGACAGAGCGAACCTGTTCCCTGCGAAATGACCGGGATCTGCGGGGCGCTCACCGTGATGGCATAACTTGATGGGGTGGCTGATGAACACCCGTTGGCGTCGGTGTATGACAAATATACATATTGCTGCCCCGGGGCATTAAACATTACGGTGATCTGACTGGTACCGGCGCCACCGGTTATCGTTCCTCCCGACGAGACCGACCAGACAAAATTGCTTACTCCGTTGAGGGCGGTATAGGTATTTCCGTCGATTCCGGGACAAACGGTAACCGGTCCGTTGATCTGAGGAACCGGAAGTGGCAAAACCGTTACGTTATAAATTCCGGGACTCCCGGATGAACAACCATTGCCGTCGGTATAGCCCACACTGATCCATTGGGGTCCGATGTTGCTCCATTGCACCGTACACGAAGCGGTCCCCTGTCCGCCCAGAATAGACCCTCCCGGTGAAACGGCCCACAGGTAGCCGGTCATCGATGATTCGGTCCAATAGGTGACTGTCGAATTCAGACATGCCTGATGCACATTTCCGTTATCATCGCTGATGGCAGGAAGAGGCAGTGGATTTACTGTGATCACAACAGTTTGCGTCGATCCGGCACAACTTGCCAGGAAGGGGGCAATATGATAGGTGACGGTTCCGGGCAGGTTGTTGGTCAGGGTCAGCACATCGGAAATGACGGTGACATTATTGTTGCTTCCGGGGCAGGATTGAATGTTTGGCGAACATGTTGGTGTCGTCCAGCCAAACAAACCACCTGGAGGGCTGGAAGATAAAGGCATGTTGGTATTTTGTCCGGAACAGATATTCTTCGTCCAGGGTGGATTTGTAACGGGAAGAGGTTTGATGAGCACCTGTTTTACGGTCGGAGGATCACCGACGCATCCGCCGGGATCGGTATAATTGACCGAAACTGTTCTGGTTCCCGCTGTTGCCCATGAAACCGTGAGAAAAGGATCGGTTGTTGATCCGCCTGAGATCAGGGTGGCCCCGGATGGCAGGTATTCCCAGATATAATTGGTCTTCCCTGTTTGGGTGGTGAAGGTAACCGGCGCTTCAGCGCAGTATTCAGCTGAAGGAGTATTGATAACCGGGAAATCAAAGGTCGCCACGGTTACTGTAAAAGTCGATGGAGTTGCAGCGACACAACCGTACGAATTCTTGTAATTCACAGATAAATAGTGAGTTCCGGCGTTCACCCACTTCACAGTTACCCAGGGATCACCCGATCCGCCGCCTCCGATCAGTGTGGCACCGGGGTAGCTCCAGGTGAATTGCGAGCCTGTACTCTCAGTCGTATAGGTTTTAACATCATTTTGACAGGCATTTGATGCGCCGGTGATGGTCGGTTCAGGCAGCGGGTCGACCGTTACGGTACACGATCCGGACTGAAGGGTTCCGTCGCAGGCCCCGACAACCGCGTAATACACGGTAGTTGTGGCCGGAGAAGCCACAAGCGTGGAACCATAACTAACAAAAGTCCCAACAGGGGGAGGGGCATCCTTATACCAGTTGACACCGCTCGGGTTGAACCTGGTACCCTCACTGGAAGCGGTCCAAACACCAAGATTCCGGTTAGTTGCTGTGTATGCTATGGTTCCGTCGATGTTGTGAACCCCCTGGGTTGCACCTTCATTGCTGCTGGGACAATTGGGTTTTATCTGGATGAAATTCTCAATGATACTGCTTTGTTCATTTAAAACGATCATGAAGGTGCCCCGGTCCTCGGTGGAGGTCTGACACCCGAACAGGGGGCAATCGCGCCAATAGACTACCAGTTTTCGGTCGGGGGCAACGCCGGTATTATAATAGTAAACGCTGTTGGGAGCCCCGCCAGCTCCAGGATACCAGTCCTGCCAGGGTGCAAAGATGCAGTTTTTGGGAACGTTTGAATTAGGATTAGGAATTGAGGTGGCGGTGAAGGTGGTCCAATTTTGTCCGGTCGGGTTTGAAAAACCGATCCATCCGTTTGAACCCACCCAGAAATGGTCGTACTGCTGGTTAAAAAAGCAGAAGGAAAACCCAATAGGATAACCGTTTGGCGGAGATGGATTGTTAGGCGGGGCAAAGCAGTCATCATGGCCACTGGCAGTGCAACCAGTAAAATCGGGATCAATCTCGTTACCTCCTGTGAAGGGTGGATGGGCGCTGTAATCGATAATTTCGAAAACATAATTGGTCGTTCCATAATTTCCGCCTATTGCGGTTGCTTTCAACGAGGTCGATTCACCCAGGCAAATCCTGGTCTTACCCGTAATGACGATCTGTGACCGCATAGGAGTAGCAAATGCAGAAATGATCAGCACTATAAGTAAAAACCTTGTGATGCCAGTCGGTAACATGCTTTTCCGTTTATCCGCGAAAACAACCATTGTGTTTGCCCCAAAACTTTGTTTTCACGAAAAACCCGACACTGAGCGTCGAAGTGTTCATACAGGGGTTTGGAATCAGGCTCATGCTTAATAATTTGGTTAGGGCATGCAACACGCGTAATACGATGATTTACCGGTAGGGGTTGTAAAAGTACGAACTTTTTCCGACCTAACACAATATGAATAGGACAAAACAACAGTGAAATGGTTGCCTGAACCCCCTTTCAATTTACGATTGACAAGATTTACGATTGAACAAGATTTACGATTGACATGATTTACGATTTACGAATGAGTGAATGAGTTTATACAAAATACTTTTACAATAATCGAAAGAAACAGGTAGCTTCGCTT
>JAQWBQ010000053.1:3859-27381 GCA_028706295.1 Bacteroidales bacterium | reverse complement strand
ACCATATCTTCGATCCGTTGGCGGAGTTGGGGGATCGAAATCTTAGCAATGATCTCGTCGGCGAAGGCGAACATCAGCAACATCCGTGCGGTGTCCTCACCAATCCCGCGCTGGCGGAGGTAAAACATCGAATCGGCGTCGAGCTGACCGGTGGTTGATCCGTGGGAACATTTGACATCGTCGTTGTAAATCTCGAGGAAGGGTTTGGAGTTGACCCGGGCGGTATCAGTCAGGAGGATATTCCGGTTGGTTTGCCGTGCATCGGTCTTTGCAGCATTGCGCCGTACCATCACATGTCCGTTGAAAACTGCATGGGCATGTTCGTCAAGAATCCCTTTGAAAAGCTCATTGCTCGTACAACCCGGATGCGCGTGGTCGATGTAAAGGCGGTTGTCGACATGTTGCTTGCGGTCCATAAGGTAAATTCCGTAGATATTGGCATTTCCGCCGGGCCGGTCGAACAGCACCCGGATATTGTTCCGGAGAAGTCCGCCGTTGAGGGAGATGAAGTGTGATTCGAGGCCGGATCCCTCGCCCAGCCTGAAATAAACCGAACTGATCAGCGTGCTGTCGTTGTTCAGGTTTTGCAGTTTGTAGTGGTCAAGCGTCGCCTGGTCGCCAAGGTGGATCTCGGTGACGATGTTGGAAAAACTAGCCTGGTGATTGTAAGAATCATCACAATGTACCAGCGACAGACTCGCCGAGTCGCCCAGGATGATGAGGTTTCGCGACTGAAGGAAGATGTTCCGGTCATGCTGGATCACGTTGATGACCTGTACCGGTTTCGGACTTTTAACGCGATCGGGAACATATATAAAGACCCCGTCGCCGGCGAACGCGGTATTCAGGTTGGTAAATCCCTCTCCCGGATCCTGTGACAGGGTTCCGTAATAACGATCGACCAGTTCCGGGTACTTTATTTTAGCCTGGGCAAGCGATCCCATGATCATGCCGTTGCCAAGCTCCATCAAGGGAACATCCTTTGAGACGTACCACCCGTTGAAGCTCCCGATGACGGCCGTATCGAGGTGCGGGATGTCACACCGGAAGACTTTTCGGAAATCGGGTGCAGAAGCGGGTTGTAACGGATATTCCCATGTTTTTCCGAGGCTTTCAGAGAGGTCGGTGTGGCGCCAGGCTTCAGACCGGGTATCAGGAAAGCCGGATTTTTTAAATGCCTGGAACGCTTCTTCCCGGATTCGGGCCACAACCGGGGTATCGGCCGAAAGCAATGCAGTCTTTTGCTCCTCGAAAAGTCCGATAAATCTTTGGTTCGAAACGATTTGGTTATTTTCAGTGTTCATCATTGCTGTGGTGCCATGATCCTGTCCCGGGCAGGGAAAGGATACGTTCGATTAATCCTGCTCATTTTTGATCCAGTCGTAACCCTTTTCTTCAAGCTCCAGCGCCAGTTCTTTACCGCCTGATTTAACGATCCGTCCTTCGAACAACACATGTACGAAATCGGGAACGATGTAATCCAAAAGTCGCTGGTAGTGGGTTATCACGACAAAAGCGTTGTCGGGCCTGCGCAGGCGGTTCACACCGTTCGCCACGATCCGGAGGGCGTCGATATCGAGACCCGAATCGGTTTCGTCGAGGATGGCCAGCAAAGGCTCGAGCATGGCCATCTGGAAAATCTCGTTTTTCTTCTTCTCCCCTCCCGAGAATCCCTCGTTGACCGACCGGTTGGTCAGGTTGGAGGTGATCTCAACCAGTTTCTTTTTCTCTTCCATAAGCCGGATGAAATCGCCGCCGGGCAGCGGATCGAGACCCCTGTGCTTCCGCAGCTCATTTACGGCCGTACGCATGAAATTGGTAATGCTGACGCCCGGTATCTCGACCGGATACTGGAACCCGAGAAAGATCCCTTCGCGGGCGCGTTCTTCCACCGACATTTTCAGCAGGTTCTTTCCCTGGTATGACACATCCCCGGAAGTCACCTCGAAAACATCCCTGCCGGCGATCACGGAAGCAAGGGTACTTTTCCCCGTCCCGTTCGGTCCCATGATGGCGTGGACCTCGCCTTTGTTAACTTCCAGGTTTACCCCTTTTAAAATCTCTTTACCGTTAATTCCGGCATGTAAATCTTTTATTGACAGCAACATATTTAATGAATTCAAATTAGGGATTAGTGATCAGCGATTAGCGAATAGGAAATAAAGTTTAATATTTCCAGTTTTCTATTTTCCGTTTTCAATTTTCAATTTTTCATTGTCCATTTTCAATTGTCCATTGTCCATTATTGTCCGCTCTTCGTCCAACAGATCCGGTCATCCCACACTTCCTTCAAGGGAGATGGCAAGCAGTTTCTGGGCTTCGACCGCGAATTCCATCGGCAGTTTTTTCAGCACCTCCCGGGCATACCCGTTCACGATCAGTCCGATCGCCTGTTCGGTGTCGATACCCCTTTGCTGACAATAGAAAAGCTGATCTTCCGATATCTTTGACGTGGTGGCTTCATGTTCAACAACCGACGATTTATTGTCGACCTGGATATACGGGAAGGTATGCGCGCCGCAATGTTCACCCAGCAGGAGCGAATCGCACTGGCTGTAATTGCGCGAATTGACCGCATTCTTCGAAATTCTTACCAGCCCGCGGTATGAATTGTTGCTCTTACCGGCAGAGATGCCTTTAGAGATGATGGTGCTCCGGGTGTTCCTGCCAAGGTGCATCATTTTGGTACCCGTGTCGGCCTGCTGGTGGTTGTTGGTGACAGCGACGGAATAAAATTCACCGACCGAATGGTCGCCGAGCAGGATGCAGCTCGGGTACTTCCAGGTTATGGCCGAACCCGTTTCAACCTGGGTCCAACTGATTTTTGAATTGCTGCCCTTACAAATCCCGCGTTTGGTAACGAAGTTATAGATGCCTCCTTTGCCGTTCTTATCTCCCGGGTACCAGTTCTGAACCGTCGAGTATTTTACTTCGGCATCTTTCATGGCCACGATCTCCACGATGGCGGCGTGAAGCTGGTTCTCATCACGCTGCGGCGCCGTGCATCCCTCCATATAACTCACGTAAGCGCCTTCGTCGGCAACGATCATTGTACGTTCAAACTGGCCGGTATTGGCCGCATTGATCCGGAAATAGGTGGAGAGTTCGACCGGGCATCGCACCCCTTTCGGGATGTAGCAGAACGATCCGTCGCTGAATACTGCCGAATTGAGGGCAGCGAAATAGTTATCGGTGTACGGAACGACTGATCCCATGTACTGTTTCACCAGTTCGGGATGTTTTTGAACCGCCTCGCTGAACGAACAAAAAATAATTCCATGCTTCGCGAGGGTATCTGAAAATGTCGTCTTTACCGATACACTGTCGATGACTGCATCGACAGCCACTCCGGCGAGTTTCTTCTGCTCTTCGAGCGAAATGCCCAGTTTGTTGAATGTAGCAAGAAGTTCCGGATCAACCTGATCGAGGCTTTCCAGATCCTTCTTCTTTTTGGGGGCAGCATAATAGATGATATCCTGAAAATCGATGGGATCAATCTTCAGATGGGCCCAGGTGGGTTGCTTCAGCGTCAGCCAGTGGCTGAATGCCTTCAGGCGGAAATCAAGCAGAAATTCGGGTTCATTCTTCTTTGCCGATATGTAACGGATTGTCTCTTCGGAAAGACCCCGCGGAGCCAGCTCCGTTTCAATATCTGTTACAAAGCCATACTTATATTCCCCCTGCGTGACCTGATCGAGTATATGGTTGGCGTCGGATTCCATGTATTGAAATTTAAAACAAATGTATCCAATTTCTTCCTGGTTCGAGGTCCAGGAACCGATTGCAAAGATATAAAAATTTAAGTATTGAAATACCTAAAAGAAAAAAATGCAACAGAAAGATGCGATGTTAGACAATACCGGTGGAGGTTTTTGAACCGGGGATCTGACCGATCACTCCAGGAGTCAATTCGTGACGTATTTGAAAAAAGCATCCAAGTTATACCCACATTGAAGGATCTCGGTGCGGTGTTGCCGGTAAAAGTCGGCAATTACCTCCGACGGCACGACCGCGTTCAGTCCGTAATGAATAACATCACTGTTGCCCGTAAAGATCCTTCCGGTATAGGGTATCCAGTCAAGGTCGGTATTGGCGCCGGAATCAGGCCTCAGCATGTTTTCGCGGGAAGAGCTCACCGTTTTTACCAGTCCGACCATCTCGAAACAATTGCCGGTGGTGCGCCGTGCAACCAGGATGCCTCCGCTGAAACCCTTATTCAGCAATGCATCCACCGAAAATTCACCCATTGGGCGTTTCGGGGCCGGGCTTACCAGGCCTGATGTTATCACGAGATTCCCCATGGGAAAACCGAAAACATATACGAAGTTTCCCCATCGCAGCTCCCGGGAATGACCGAGGGGACAGGTGAGGGTGGCGATCGTATCAACGGGAACTTCACAATTTTTACCCAGGATTGCCAGATCAGTGTTTTCATCTGAGGCCAACACGGTAAAGGATCCGCAACCGGAAAAGTCTTTTACCCAGTTCTCCTGTTTTTCACGGACAGAGATGCTCCGGATGTAGCCGGAGGGGATTCCATCGACGGGATCGAACCGGGTGATCAGGGTATCGGGCGACGAAACGATATGGGCGCAAGTCAGCAGGGCAACCCGTGCATGGCCGGCGGCTACAACTGTTCCGGAACCAAAGGCAGTCTCGCTGGTTGAAACGATTCCCCATGCAGCATCTTTAAATGATCCATTTTTCAGGTGGAATGAGGTGATCTTTGAGTCACTCCTGAACTTGTAGGTTGTATAATATGAAACGCTGTACACCTTTTTGACGGAGCGGGTAATCTGTTCCAGCGAGGCCGAAACCTCGTCGTTCGGAAAGCCGCTGGAATAGGTCGGCCGGTCCACTGTCAACTTACCGGTAATCTCTTTCTTCCCGGAGCATCCTGAAAATAGTACAAATGATACAAAACATAAAACCGGTACACTTATTTTCATTTGCGAATGGTTCAGTATCTGTTATAAGAGCAGATCGTTTCCAAAGGTTTCCTGATTTTTTGGCGAATATCCGGTTTCGCCGGATAACCGATCGAGATGATGAGTTCGGTGCGCTTATTCCGGGGGATTTGGAGCAGCTTTTTCACCGCCGGCTCATCAAACCAGCCCATGATGCAGGTTCCAAGTCCTTCAGAAGCAGCCTGCAGGCAAAAATGTTCAACGGCAATACCAATATCCATGAGGGTATACGGCTTATTTTTTAGGATGGTTCCCAGTTTTGATGTCAGGTTAGGTTCGTCACGCACCATGACAGCGAGAACCGGGGCCTGCCGGGCAAACTTGTTAAATCCGAGGACATAGGACGCGGCGGCTTTGGCGATCTTTTCCTTTAGTTCCGGATCATCGACGAGGATGATTTTCCAGGGTTGTGCATTGCAGGCTGAAGGCGCCAGCCGTAAAGCTTCCAGGCACCGGTCGAGTTTTTCCTTTTCCACCGGACGTTCAGGATCATAGGAGCGTACGCTTTGACGGATTTTTACGAGATCAAGAAAATTCATGAATACTTTTTCCGGCAAAAATAATAGAAACTTGGTTGATTTTTTTGGTCCGATACCAAAGGTATTTGATGAAAGGAATGTACTATTCCCGAACACCGGATTCAGATTACGCAGCCAAGCGTGGCAAACAAGGCCCGGAGATCCGGATTGTTACTTTTTCGCGGCAAATTTTCCAATCAGAAGGGCGATAATGATCGCGATATAAAGCTGTCCTGAAATGGCAATGAATGTTGCAAACGACCTGGCATAGGGCTTCAGCGGGACAATATCGCCATATCCCACGGTTGCCATGGTGATGAATCCGAAATAGTTTGATTTACTTACCAGGAGCCGGGTACGCTCCGGCAGGTCAGGCTCGGCAGGAAGGTTGAAGGCAAGGGGATCATATTGGATCATCGCCCCGACAATCACCGAAAAGCCGAGACCCAGCAACAAATACCCGGCAATGGATTGCAGGATGACACGGGCATTTATGTTCCGGGTTGAGGCTATCTGTCCGATAATAAAGAATATCATGATTAAAAAAAACAACACATTCAACGCCCTCGATATCTCATTAAGAAGCGTCAGATGAAAAATCTCCGTGATCCACTCCATGATGGTGGCCCCGATCGACAATCCCAACACTGTTGACCGTCTTCGTTCGAGCGACATGACGCCTGAAATAAAGATCAGTGTAAATACGGAATTGTGAAATGTATTTCCCAGTGTGCCGGGAACTACCGGTATTACAAAGGCACAGAGAAACACCGAAATCACCAGGACAGAATTCCATATGATTCGGGGCCGCGATTCTTCTATTTCCATAATATGTTAAATATCAGTTTAAAACCTCTGGGGATGGGAAAATTTACGATTGAACAAGATTGACAATTTACGATTTAAGAATAAGGGTTAAAGTTAATACAAACAATTAATTCGTCTGTTCAAGGTCGTCACATTATTTTCGACCGGGGTTTCATTTTCCGGATCTTGCTACCTTTGCACGCAAGAAAAGGTAATTCCCTTCTGATGTTCGAAAAAAAAGATCAAAAACAGGCAGGAAAATCTTCAGAGCTCACGGCCCTGTCGGAACTGGGTGAGTTCGGTTTGATCGACCGGCTCACGAAAAACATTCAGCGCTTTCATCCTGAAACGCTGAAGGGCGTCGGCGACGATGCGGCCGTTATTGCTACCGGCGACAAGGTCATGCTCCTTTCGACCGACCTGTTGGTCGAGGGCATTCACTTCGATCTGACCTATATGCCCCTGAAGCATTTGGGATATAAAGCGGCAGTCGTCAACATTTCCGACATTGCCGCCATGAACGGGATCCCGCTGCAGATGACCGTTTCCATTGCCGTATCCAGCCGTTTCCCGGTCGAAGCGCTCGACGAACTTTATTCGGGGATCCTTACGGCTTGTGAGAAGTACCACGTCGACCTGGTCGGCGGGGATACCAGTTCGAGTGTGAAAGGGCTCCTGATCTCGGTGACCATCACCGGAACAGCCAGGCCGGAGGAGGTTGTTTACCGCAGCGGCGCCCGGTCCGGAGATTTGCTTTGTGTTACCGGGGATCTGGGCAGCGCCTACATGGGACTGTTGATCCTGGAGCGGGAGAAGAAGGTGTTTCAGGTAAATCCTGCCATGCAACCCGAACTCTCCGGTTTCGATTACCAGATCGGGCGTCAGTTAAAGCCCGAAGCCCGGACCGACATCCGCAATGTGCTGATGGGAGCCGGCATCAGACCCACGGCCATGATCGATATTTCCGACGGACTTGCTTCAGAGATTCTGCATCTCTGTAAGCAGTCGAAAACGGGTTGCCGTTTGTTTGAAGAGAAAATCCCTATTGACCCGCAAACGCGTGAACTCGCCCTCGAATACAACATCATTCCCACCCTTACTGCCCTTAGCGGAGGAGAGGATTATGAACTGCTCTTCACAGTAAGCCAGTCGGATTATGAAAAGATCAAGGATATCGAAGGAATTACGATCATCGGCCACATGACGGATAACTCCGGCGAAAAGGTGATGATCACTCCTGACGGGAAGCAGGTGGAGCTTACGGCACAGGGGTGGAACGCGTGGACGAGTGGACTGGCGGACAAGCGGACCAGTGGACCAGTGGACAAGCGGACTAGTGAAGGAGTGCTGTAAATTGAAGATATTTGTTTAGGGTTGGGAACGTTTTTGTTTTATAGCCTGAAGTAGTTTGTTAAGTTGGTTTGTGATCGTAAAAATTTGTTTATGAAGTTCTTCGTAGCTTGAAGCAGGAAGATAGCCCAGATTAAAGGCAATTATTAGGAGGGTTTCTACCTCAGCCAAACTGCCAAATGAAATCCTGAGGAATTGGTAAAATTCGCCCGGTAATTTCCGGGCTGCTCCCTCACTGATATTTACCGGAATCGAAACTGCCGCCCTCCTTATCTGATCTGTAATTCCAAACCGTTCGCATTTTGGAAAATTACCGGTAATCCTATAAACCGCGCTGACAAGTGTCATGCTGTTTTTCCAGACAACCAGATCTTTGTGCGTTCCCATACGTGCTTTCTGGTTGATCCGCGAAAAACGAAAAAGTCAACAAGACTTTAACAACTTTTTTTCAACATGTCCGCCAGTCCACTTGTCCGCTTGTCCGCTGGTTACCTGTACTTCTCCCTGACCCTGTATCGCTCATAGTTCTCATAACTGTCGCACGGTCCGCTTTTCGAGCGTGGGCCTTTCCAGTTGTTTTTCCCGGGGCTGATGGGGAAACTCAGGGCAAAATAGAGATCCACGCCCCTGACGTCGGAAAGGTGCAGGAAGGTTCCCAGTTTCTCGGTTCCCACGGTTAGTCCGAAGATCCGGAGTGCCAGTCCGATCTGGGGGTCCCGGAAATCGACCAGCGAAAGAGGCAGGTTTATTTCGTACCAACGCGTTTCGTATCGCGGAGTAAGGGCCAGCAGCGTAGATCGTCGAACCGAAGGGGTACCAAACGAAAGACCCTGTACGAATGTGAGGTTGGCAAAGAGGTGGTAACCGAAATTGTAATCGGCTTGCAGGCTGACAGCTGCAGGCAGCCAGATGCCAAAGGAGCTCTTATCGGTGAGCGACGCCGTGGAGTCGCCCAGCAAATTATAACTTGCCGAATTTAAAAAATTGCGGATACTCCGTGCGTGAAAACCCCTCAATCCCGACCACATCTCATTGTTGACACCGGAAAATTCATGTACTTCGACTCCCTGGTTAAAAGTGATCTTTCCCAGGTCGAGCAACGACAATCCGACCCGGTACCGGTAATCTGCCGCCACATCCTGAACCGCATCAGCATTCAGTGCATTCCCAGACGCGCTCCCCCCTTTCCGGACGTAGCTGACTCCAACGTCAAAACCGACGCCCCATCCCCGGATCAGTGGATCGGTCTGCAGTTCGGTACCTCCTGAAAGGTCGATGGGCAAAGCAAATCCCATGGTACAATCGAGTTTGTCGAACAGGACCGTATCGTTGTTCGGAACGTTATAAGTAACATCCTTCACGGAACCATAAGCGCCTGCCGTACCGAGCAACACCTTTCCGGTAATCCCCGCGGTGAATGCCTTTTGGTCATCCTCGTAAACCACGCAGGAATACCCCAATCCCAGCTCTATCCACGACAACAGGGCCACCTGGTAAGGACCTTCCGAATAGGTGATATCCTGCTGCGGGACGAAATCCAGACCGCGGAAAATGAAATTGGCCGTGTTATCCGTCATTTTATCCACCGAAACATTGTTCCGGAATCCCGAAACCAGACTGAAGGTATGAATTCCATTCCGGTACATGAGCGAGGGCCCCAGTACACGGGTATTCACGAACACCCTTTTCAGGGATGTCTTCTTCAGATAGTCGAGATAATGCAGGGTGTCGGTAAACTGCACAGAGGGATAGTAGTAGGTGTACAGGTAAGCCGGATCGTTGATATCCACTTTGAAGAGTCCTCCAAAACTATAATCTTTCCGGTGAATGAACAGGTAGTTGGAATTCGCATAAATATCGGCACCTGCAAGGTTTATACTTAAGAAATCGACGGATCCTGCAGGATAGGAAGGATTCATCACCAGTCCGTTCACACCGGCATAATTGCCATTCATAACGCCCAACATCTCCTGGCCCGAAGCGGCTGCTCCGTATAAGACCATCAGGAGAATCATAAAATATGCCCGTTTGAAAAAGACCCGGTAAAGACCGGAAACCGGCCGGGAGGAAGGAATGCGGTATGTGTCATTTTTAACAGCCATATGACCTTTTCAGGGTCACCAAGTTAGAAATTTTCCCGCTTAGTATAAAAGATGCAGCGCATTTTTCAATTACAAATAAGCCGGCACACACAACGAGCCAACCCGCTACGGAAAATCATTCGCTGCTCGTTTATTAAGAATCTGTATCAAATTTGCGACTGAACATGATTCCCCTAAAAAACCATATCAACACAGATTATAACTGAATCTGTCGGTAAAAATTGTATTTCCATGGTTTTCACCGGGCTATTTTCTAACTTTGTATGGGGCTGTCGCCATGAAGTTTTAAATCAATCCATGAAATATCCAATTAGAGACTGTTTAAATTTACGATTGACATGATTTACGATTTAAGATTGTAGATTCGATTTCGGATTAGCAGTTATCATCTTATGGTATGATCTTATATCTTTTCGTGTTGAAATTTATCTGTAACACTAAAACCTGAAAGTAACATTCGTCTATCTTGAATACATACGTCAATCGTAAATCATGTTCAATCGAAAATCATGTTCAATCTTAAATAGAAAGGTTTTTCACCTGACAAACTAAATTTTAACAACCTCTGACTGATGAAAAAAGTTGTGAAAGTTTCGTTGATTACTCTGGGAATCGTCCTGTTGCTTTTTCTGTTCCTGCTGCTGACGCCCCTTTTATTCACAGACCGGTTTGGTGAAATCGTAAAAAAAACGGCTCAGGAAAAACTGAAGACCGAACTTGCTTTCGGTGACCTGGATGTCTCTTTCTTCAAGCACTTTCCTTACCTGACCATATCCCTGTCGGATTTCAGTCTGCGATCGTCCGCCCCATTCGAAAACGACACCCTTGTAAGCGCCAGGGAGATTGCCTTCGGAGTCAACCTGCGAAGCGTTTTTAAAGGTCCGCTTCTCATTTCCCGGGTATTCATCGACGAGGGAAAAGTACTTATCGCATACAATGAACAGGGTTCCGGGAATTACGACGTTTATATAACGGGGGATACGACGGCACAGGAACCCGCCGATACCACTGCTTCCATTGCCGACCTGAAGATCGAGAACATCTCCTTTGTCAGAACCACTTTTATTTACCGGGATCCAACCGTTCCGGTCAGCGTGGTTGCCCGGGGCATCCATTACAAGGGAAAAAGCGATCTTTCAGACAATATTTTCTCGCTTCTTTCGAAAATCGAAATAGATTCAGTCGATATCACCTACAATCACATTCCATACATAAAGTCAAAACCCGTAAAAGCCCGGCTTTCGACCAAGGTCAATCTTCAGTCACTGGAGCTTAACCTCGAGAAAAACGATTTGTTCATTAAGGATATTCCCTTTTCGTTCAACGGAAAATTCACTTTCAGAAAAGAGGGGTATGAACTGGTGATGAAACTCCGTTCAGACTTTGCAAAAGAGTCGTTCAGCACGTCGCTGAAGCTGATCAGCACCGATAGGCTTTGGATTTTCGCACGGGCACGGTTTGATATTGATATGGAGAAATGGTCGAAAGGATTCGGTATCACATCGGCTGATCTGCGCGGGCGGCTCAATTTCGATCTGGTGGCTTCGGGAACATACGCCCTTGGTCAAAATCCGAAATCGAACCGGCCTGATACCGTCATTGTGAGTGTTCCGGAATTCAGTTTCGGCGCATCAGTCCGCAATGGGTATTTCAAATACCGCTCGCTCCCCGAAGCGATTTCGGGAATCCGCCTCGATCTGAACGCATCGCTCGAAGGCAACGATTACCGGAATATCCGGGTTTCGCTGGACCAGCTTTCGGCAACGCTTATGAAAAACAGGATTTCGGGTCATGCACGGGTAACCGGAGTCGATCCGGTGAAGGTGGATGCAGGGGTGGCGACTTCCATAAATCTTGGTGAAATCGGCAAGGCCATTCCGATGGACAGCCTGGAGCTCAGCGGACGGCTTGACCTTGAAGCAAAGGTTGCCGGAACCTATGATCCCGGCGCGGGCAGCTTCCCGGCTTCAAAGGTGACGTTGAAACTATCCGGGGGATCGGTGCAGACCCGCTATTATCCCCACCCTGTCGGACAAATCAATCTCGATGCCCGGCTGACCAACAATTCAGGGGCGCTCAGCGATACCCGTGGCGTCGTTGACCCGCTGACCTTTAACTTCGAAGGAAATCCCTTTACCATCAAGGCATTTTTCGAAAACCCAAGAAATCTGATCTATGATGTGACCGCCGACGGTACGCTTGAGATTGGCAAGATTTACAAGGTGTTCGCGGTTGAAGGGGTATCGGTTGACGGGTTGATCAGAACCCACCTGAAACTGAAAGGGCGACAGGAAGATGTACTTGCCGGCCGGTATGGTAAACTGGAAAATTCAGGAACCCTCGAGATGCAGCATCTATCCTTTGGGTTCAAAGATCTGCTACACAAGTTCAATCTGAGCTCCGGGTTGTTCCGGTTTGACCGCGACAAGCTCTGGTTTGAACGTTTTAAGGGTCGGTATGGCTCGTCAGACCTCACACTCGACGGTCATCTGAACAATGTGCTCAACTACTTCTTCGACAAAAAAGCGATCCTCCACGGAAGTTTTACACTCCGGTCAGCGTTCCTCGATCTGGACGAATTCATGGCCCCGGTGGAACCGGCTCCTGCAAAAGCTTCGGGGACGGACGCCTCCGCGTCAGCGCCGGTCAGGGAAGCCGGACAGCCTGAAAGCGGTTCCGGGGTGATCGTCGTACCCGCCAATCTCGATCTGAGTCTTCAGGCCGGTATGGACAAGATCAGGTTCCGGAAACTTGACCTGAAGGATTTTTCGGCCATGGTTCAGGTGAAAAACGGGTTGCTTGCGCTCAAAGGGGCAAAGGTGGAGGTGGTCGGCTGTAAAGCCGGAATGGATCTGATCTATGGGAGCTATTCGCCCGACCGCGCCCATTTTGATTTTCACGTGACGGCAGCGGATTTCGATGTCAAACGGGCCTATAACGAAGTGGAGCTTTTCCGGAATCTTTCGACTGCAGCCGGAAAGTGCGAAGGAATCATTTCGCTCGACTACACGCTGAAAGGCATCCTGAAATCGGGGATGGAGCCCGTTTATCCATCGCTGGAAGGGGGCGGTACCATTACGTTGAAAAAAGTGAAAGTCATGGGTCTGAAGCTGTTCACGGCCATGAGCAGCAACCTCGAACGGGAGAAGCTCAAATCGCCTGATCTTTCAAAAGTGGAAATAAAAACGACGATAAAAAACAATGTGATCACCCTGGAGCGAACCAAACTCAAAATTGCCGGTTTCCGGTTGCGGATGGAGGGAGAGAGTAATTTCGACGGGGCCATCCGGTTTAAGACCCGGCTGGGGCTTCCGCCGCTTGGCATCTTCGGGATCCCGATCCGGATTCTCGGGACCATGGACCAGCCCAAATTCAAATACGGCCGGGGGAATCAGGATGAGGAGGTTGAAGAGACGAACTTCACGGATGAGCTCCCACCGGATATGCTTGATAAGATCAGAAACGCCCGCGAAGATCCCGAATAATCGTTGGCAATTCGATTTCTGTTTTTAACTTTGCGGGGAAAGACCGAGAACTGTGAATGATAAATCCCCGAATGAACCCGACCTCAATCCTGATATGACCTTGCGGAGCGACTTCTCCTCCGACCCGGATAATTCGCTGAAGGAGAGCGAACTGAAATACAAAAACCTGGTTGAAAACCTGCCCATTGCCTTTGTGGTACATGTTGAAGGGAAGATCCGATATGTAAACCAGGCGGCATTAGCCATTATGGGGGCCACCGATCCCGGCGCATTGCTGGGCAAACCTGCTATCGATTTTGTCCATCCCGACGACCGGCCGAGGGTGATGGCCCGTATCATGGAAGCGATGAAAAGCGGACTTCCCGTCCCGATTATGGAGGAACGGTTTCTTCTACCGGGCGGGAAGATCCTGCACGTTGAGGTGACCGGAATTCCCTTTGTTTACAATGGCAAACCCGCCATGCAGGCTGTTATCCGCGACATCACCGAAAGCAGGAAGGCACAGAATGCGCTACTTGAGAGTGAAGCAATGCTGGGCGCTTTTATGGACAATGTTCCCGCCCTCATCCTGATCAAGGACCGCGAATTCAGGCCGGTATTTGCCAATCAGAATTACCGTGAACTGTTCCCGATTGATAACTGGATCGGGAAAAAGCCCCACGAGACCTTTCCCAAAGAGGTTGCAGATCTGATGGTGGAGAAGGATTCGGAGGCGATGACCAAAGGGTTTACCGAATACAAAGAGATTTGGAAGGATCAGGCGGGGAGAACCCACGTTTTTCTGACCGAAAAATTCAGGATCGGGATACCCGATCGTAATCCCATGCTGGGCATTATTATCAACGATATCACTGATAAGGAAAAAGCGGAGGAGGCATTGAAGGTTACCGAGGAGATCTTTTCCCATTTTCTGCGGTACAGTCCGGTTTATGTTTTTTTTAAAGACAAGGATATCCGTTCGCTGAGACTCAGCAAAAACTTCGAGGAATTTTTGGGAAGGCCGCTTGAAGAGCTGATCGGGAAGACTATGGATGAGTTGTTTCCCTCCGATTTCGCAAAAAAGATGGTCGAGGATGACAAGCAGGTAATGCAAAACGGGGTGATGGTGTCACTTGAGGAAGAGTTCAACGGCCGTTATTACAACACGATAAAATTTCCCATCATTGTTCGGGGCAAGGCACGTTATCTGGCGGGATTCACCATCGATAATACCGATCACAAACTGGCTGAGCTGAAGATGAAACAGCTTTCACGGGGAATTGAGCAAAGTCCCGCCGCTGTTATCATTACCGATCCTGCCGGACACATCGAATATGTCAATACGCGGTTTGTCGAACTGACCGGCTATCCGTTTGAACGGATCCGCGGAAAAATTGCCCGGATCCTCAAAGAGGGAAATACACCGGCTGAGGTCCACCAAACCATATGGAACACCATCCGGTCGGGAAAAGAGTGGAAGGGGGAGTACCTGAGCAAAAAGTTCAGCGGAGAGACCTATTGGGAATCGGTTTCCGTTGCTCCGATCCTCGATGATGACAGGCAGATCTTAAATTACATCATCACTTTTGAAGACATCACCGACCGCAAAAATATGATCACGGAGCTGATCAGCGCCCGGCAAAAGGCGGAAGAGAGCGACCGGTTGAAATCAACCTTCCTGGCCAACATGAGCCATGAGATTCGCACCCCGATGAATGCAATAGTCGGGTTCGCCGACATGCTTACCGATCCGAATCTCACCAATGAGGAGCGGTCGAGATTTTCAAAGATCATCCAGTCGCGGTCGGACGACCTGATGCACCTCATCAACGATCTTTTAGATCTTTCACGCATTGAATCGGGTAACATCAAAGTGGTCAGCGATCGGATTTCACTTAATGCCCTGTTGGAGGAGATAGAGCTTGTCACCCTTGAAAAACTGGCCAGGGTCAGAAAGCCCGGCCTGAAGGTGACTTGTTTCAGGCTGCTTCCCAACGGGAGTGACATTCTTTACAGCGATCCCTATATTTTGCGGCAGGTTTTTAATAATCTGATCGACAATGCCATAAAATTCACGGAGTCGGGAACCATTCAATTCGGATACAGGCTGCCGGCCGAACAGGTTGTAACCTGTTTTGTCACCGACACCGGTATCGGTATTTCACCTGAAAATCAATCGATCATTTTTGAACATTTCCGTCAGGCAGAGACCGAACATCCCAATAAATACGGGGGAACGGGGCTTGGACTGGCAATCTGCAAGGGTTCCCTGGCGCTGATTGGCGGCGCCATCCGGGTGGAATCGCAGCCCGGGTCGGGCAGTACGTTTTCTTTCGACCTTCCCTGGACAGAGAAAGATCGCGATAAATGCGCCGAAGAACCCGGGCCGGCCGGGAAGGGTAAGGCAAGCGGGAAACCTGACAAGTCAGCTAATTCCCATCCGGGTTTATTAAAGGGGAAGCGGCTGTTGATCTGTGAAGACGATCCGTTGAACCTGGAATATCTGCAAATCATACTGAGCCGGACAGGGGCGGAAATTATTACCGTCGGCACCGGGGCAGCATTGCGGGCACACTACCCGGAGATCCGGAACATTGATCTGATACTGATCGATATCCGGCTTCCCGATACCGACGGGTACACCCTGGCGCGTGAGATCAGGAATCTGCGGCCCGACATCCCGATTATTGCTCAGACTGCGTATGCCATGTCGTCGGACCAGGTGAAAAGTATGAAGGCGGGATGTAATGACTACATTCCGAAGCCCATCAATAAAGAGTTGCTGATAACAAAAATCCGAAGACTCATTTCCTCATAACGCTTTCGGGTTTCCCCACCCCAAACAAGGGTATCTCATGACAAACGAAAATTTCAAGGTTCTGGCCATCGATGATCATCCACAAAATCTGGTGGCTCTAAAGGCGTTAATGTATAATTTCTTCCCGGAGGCGACATTTCTCACGGCAACAGATGGTGAAGGGGGTATCAGGCTGGCCCACTCCGACGACCCCGACATCATTCTTCTCGACGTGGTGATGCCCGGTATGGATGGCTTTGAGGTTTGCAGACAATTGAAATCTTCGGAAAAAACGAGCGGAATCCCTGTAATCTTTCTCACCGCCGTGAAAGGAGACAAGGAGAGCCGTATCCAGGCGCTCGAAGCGGGTGGCGATGCATTTCTGGCCAAACCGATCGATGAAATGGAATTCATTGCCCAGATCAAGGCAATGCGAAAGATCAGGAAGTCAGCCCTTCAGAACCGGATCGAACAGGAAAGGATGCAATTACTGGTTCGCAGCAAAACCCACGAACTGGAATCAGAGTTAGAGGGGCATAGGAAATCGGATGAACTGCTGCGGTATAAGACCCAGAGGCAAGAGGAGTTCATGGCCTTGCTATCGGAATTGTTCACCGAAAATCCGTTACACTCCGATACACTCGAATCCATCCTCCGGAATGTTATTATCAAGTCTGGAAAGGTAATGAAAACCGAACGAACAAGCCTCTGGCTTTATGAAGGGGATTATTCGAGCGTCAGGTGTATCGGGCTCTATCGCCTGAGCACCGACGAATATTTGGTACAGGGACACCTCCAGTCATCCGGATTCCCGACTTATACCGAAAGCCACCAGGTCGGGCGCGTCATTGCAGCCCATGATGTTTTCGAAGATCCCAGAACCCGTGAAATTCCCCATGAATATTTCGAATCAAACGGAATCCGATCGCTTCTGGATGCCCCGATCTGGCTTGATGGAAAGCTGGTGGCCCTCCTCAGTTTTGAGCACACGCGCGACCGCAGGAACTGGCTTGTTGAGGAGGAGCAGTTGGCGCAAACCCTCGCCACTTTCGTTTCGTTTTCACTGGAATCAAACCGGCGGAGCATTGCAGAGGCTGAGGGGAAGCACATCAGGCAGCGGTTGGCGAGCATCATCGAAGGAACCCATGTTGGAACCTGGGAGTGGAATGTAGTTACGGGCGAAGTGACGATCAATCAACGATGGGCGGAAATTCTGGGTTATTCAGTCGAAGAGCTGATGCCGGTGGACATTCAAACCTGGACCCGGCTGACGCATCCGGACGATCTGTCGAAGTCAGACGCCTTACTGAACCGGCACTTCGGGGGAGAGACCGAATTTTATGAATGTGAGGCCCGGATGCGCCATAAAAACGGAACGTGGGTATGGATTCTTGATCGCGGAAGGTTGGTGCAGCGGACTCCTGAAGGAGGACCCCTCCTGATGACGGGTACCCACCAGGACATTCAGGAACGAAAAATGGCGGAGCAGAAACTGCAACAGAGCGAGGAAAGTTACAGGAAACTTTTTGAAAAGGACCTCACCGGCAACTACATCTCCACACCTGATGGTAAATTATTGAATTGCAACAGGGCATTTGTCGAAATGCTGGGTTATGAATCGGTGGAAGAGATGTTGGCTACCGATATGAAAAAGCTTTACCCTGAAACCCCTGACCGGAATCGATTTCTTGAAAGACTTTGCAACGAAAAAGTGTTGCTCAACAGCGAGCTCGAAATGGTCAAAAAAGACGGCACCATCATACAATGCACTGAAAATGTATCTGGAACCTTCGATCCCGAAGGAAACCTCATTAATTTTCAGGGGTACATGATCAACATCACCGACCGTAAGTTAGCCGAGAAGATCCAACAGATCCAATACAACATCGTGCAAGCGGTTGTGGAAAAGAAATTGCTCGAGGATCTTCTTTGGTATATCCGGAAAGAAGTGGCACAATTGGCCGATACGTCTAATTTTTTTATGGCCTTTTATAATTCCGATGCCGGGATGTTCAGAAAAGTAATGTGGGTTGATGAAAAGGATGAATTTACCGAATGGAAGGCCGAACATTCCCTGTCGGGGCAGGTTGTGATTAATAAAAAGACCCTGCTCCTGCGGAAATCCGATATCGAAAAAATTGCCCGGGAGGAGCGACAGGTCCTTTTGGGGACCATTGCCGAATGCTGGCTTGGAGTGCCCGTCATTATCGATGATAAAGCAATCGGGGTCATGGTTATGCAAAGCTATACCGATCCGGAAGCATACAACAGCCGGGTTGTCGCCGTACTGGAGCTGATCGTGCACGAGGTCGGACTCTTCATTCAGCACCGGCAGTATGAAGAAGATTTGGTGCGGGCCAAGGAGCGGGCAGAGGAAAGCGACCGGCTGAAATCGGCCTTTCTGGCGAACATGAGCCATGAAATCCGGACCCCCATGAATGCCATCGTCGGGTTTGCCCAATTGTTGTCAGATCCTGAATTATCGCAGGAGGAGCGCGACCGGTTCACAGGGATTATCAAATCGCGCTCCGACGACCTCCTTCACCTTCTCAGCGACATCCTCGAAATCTCAAGGATTGAATCGGGGAATGCCAAAATCGTGAAGACGCCGATCGAACTTAACAAACTGTTGAACGAAATCGAGCTGGTTACCAGGCAAAAGTTGCAACGAAGTCAGAAATCGCATTTGGACCTCCGTTGTGAGCGGCCGCTTAACGGCACATTGATAAATTTTATCACCGATCCTTACATTGTAAAACAGGTTTTTTCGAATCTCCTCGACAATGCCATAAAATTCACCTTCACCGGTTCCCTCCGATTCGGCTACCATTTGCCCGAAAACGGGGTCATCACCTGTTTTGTAAGCGACACCGGGATCGGGATCAAGCCACAAAGCCGGGAGGTGATTTTCGAGCATTTCAGGCAGGCTGATGTAGATAACTCCCATCAGTTCGGAGGAACCGGACTTGGTCTTGCCATTTGCAAAGGATCGCTGGACCTTCTAGGCGGAAAGATCTGGGTCTCTTCCGAACCGGGTCAGGGAAGCACTTTTTATTTTTCGCTGCCTTTTCAGCAAAACCAGTCAAAAGATCAGGCAGTTAACAAAACAGAAACCGCAGGAACAACTGCCGACACCCGGTTCCCGGTTTATCAATGGCCCGGTAAAAGGCTGCTCCTGGTCGAGGATGATATCACCAACATGGAGTACCTGAAAATACTCCTTGGAAAAACCCGGGTCGAACTTGTGGGTGTCGCATCAGGCGCAGAGCTGAAAAACCTGTACCCGGAACTCGACCGGTTTGATATCGTCCTGCTCGACGTCAGACTTCCCGATGCCGACGGTTGGGATCTGGCCCGGGAAATTAAAAGCATCAGACCCGGATTGCCTGTTGTTGCACAGACCGCCTATGCCATGTCGACCGACCGTCAGAAAAGCGCGGAGGCAGGATGTGACGACTATATTTCGAAGCCCATCAATAAGAACCAGTTGTTCAAAATCATTAACACCTTGATACAAAACTAATCAGGATCGGTTCCGGTCAGCCCGGAAAAAGGCGGTGTCGGGATCGGTATGTTGCGGGATTTACCATGATAAGCGAGGAAATTGCGGATGTATTGAACCGAATCTATGAGGTCGGGCTCACCACCGCTTCGGGAGGAAATATTTCGGTACGGGATGAAGGTGATGTCATCCGGATCACACCGGGTTCGACCGATAAAGGGAATCTTTCGGATCAGGATGTAGTAGTCGTGGATCCGGATGGAAACCATACCGGCAAATTACGTCCCTCCTCTGAGCTGCCCATGCACCAGGCCATCTACCGGCAACGGCCCGATCTGCGGGCGCTCCTCCATGCCCATTCTCCCGCCCTGGTTGCCTTCAGCCTGGCACATGAGATTCCGGATACCCGCGTTTGGTATCCAGCCTGGAAAAGTTGCGGTCCGGTCGGATATGCCCCATACGCCCTTCCCGGAAGCCAAAGGCTCGGAGCCATCATGGCCGGTGAATTCGCACAGGGATTCTCAGCGGTGATCCTCGAAAACCATGGCATCATGGTTGGCGGGAGAGATCTTGCGGAGGCTTATGACCGCTTTCTGGTTCTGGAATTCTGCGCCCGGGCCATTCTGAACGCCAAAGAAATCGGAAATCCGGTAGTGATCAGCGAATCTCTGTTTAAAATGGCCATAAAAAGTCGCCCAGATCCCCCTCCGGTACCGGGGGAAGAACAAATCATGGCTGAAGAATCGGAGCGTGCTGACGAAATTATCCGGT
Source organism: Bacteroidales bacterium (assembly GCA_028706295.1). GTDB lineage: Bacteria > Bacteroidota > Bacteroidia > Bacteroidales > FEN-979 > CAIVAT01. The sequence goes on along the minus strand of JAQWBQ010000053.1, from coordinate 7,103 downwards.
TCCTGGAACGATCACTGAAACATGGGCTCATGACCGACTCCCTCGGGATGATTTCGGTCAGACACCGGCCCGGGCACTTTCTGATCACACCTCCATCAGGTCAGCGGAGGAAATTAACTGCGAGCGACCTCAGACGGGTCGCTGTCGATCCTTCAGAAAAAACTACCGGTTGGGATTACCTGACAGGCATTCATCAATCGATCTACCGGGAAAACCCCGAAATCCAATCGATCATTACGACCCATACACCCTGGTTGATGGCACATGCCATAACGGAACAGAAGCCGGATCCCGCAACCCTTCCGGAATCCTGGCTTTTTTTACAGCATTTGCATCTTTTGACTTTCAGCGAAGCGACCGGCAATCCTTCCCTGATCCCAATATCTTTCCGGGATACAACCACCCTGATCATCGCGAACGACTCGGTGACGGTTTCCGGGAATTCGTTATTTCAGGCATTCGACCGGCTTGAACTGGCAGAATTCACAGCACAGTCGACGGCGCTGACCCGTTCGTTCGGCCGCTGCTGCCGCCTCACGGAACAACAACTGGATGAACTCAACAAAACCTATCTCCATGAAAAATAAAAACGCCTGCCTTCCAGGAACCTGTTTGAAACATATTTCGTTGCTGGTACTCCTGCTTGGCTTCGTGTACCGTGTCGTCGCGCAAACCGCACCGACGGCGGGCGATCCGGGGAAAATGCAGTGGTTTGCCGATGCCAAACTGGGTATCTTCATCCATTGGGGCATTTACTCCACCGGAAACACCTCCGAATCGTGGGAATTCCACAACAAACACATCAGTCACGAAGCCTACATGGCCCAAAAGGAACAATTCACCGCATCGGACTTTCGTCCTGCGGAATGGGTCAGCCTGATCCGGCATACCGGGGCAAGGTACGTGGTGATCACCTCGAAACACCACGACGGAGTAGCCCTTTGGAATACAGGGATGAACGACCTGAGTGTACCGAAAGCGACCCCTGCCCGCCGGGATGTACTGACCCCATTCGTCGAAGAATTGGGCAGGAATGGCATAAAAACAGGATTATATTATTCGCTGATCGACTGGAGCTATCCCGATTACCCGGGTTTTCTGAAAGATTCGAGTCGTTATAAAATTCAGGATGATCCTGCACGGTGGAGCCGGTTTTTAAAATTCTGTCATGGGCAAATCGGGGAGTTGCTGGCGCTTTACCATCCCGACCTGTTGTGGTTCGATGGCGACTGGGAGCACAGCGCCGATGAATGGAACGCGGCAGAAATCAGGAAGATGATCCTCGACTCGAAGCCGCAAACCATCATCAACGGGCGGTTACAAGGCTTCGGAGATTACGAAACCCCCGAGCAGAACTTTCCGGTGTCACGACCATCGATGCCTTACTGGGAACTTTGCATGACGCTGAACGACTCGTGGGGATACTATAAACGCGACACAAGCTATAAAACTCCGTATGAGGTGATCACCATTTTTGCCGATGTCATCAGTATGGGAGGCAACCTCCTCCTCGATATCGGCCCGAAATCTGATGGAACCATCCCGAAGGAACAGGTTCATCTGCTCAGGGAGCTGGGCGACTGGACCGGGAAACACAAGGAAGCCATCTTCGGGACCCTGGCAGGGGTGGCCCCGGGACATTTTTACGGACCCTCTACCCTGTCGCGCGATTCAACCATCCTCTATCTTTTCGTACCCGGAAAACAAACGGGCGAAATCGTTCTGAAAGGATTGAACACTTCTATAAAAAAGATATCCGTCGTGGGATCCGCTAAACCGGTGACCTTCAAAATCGTCGGAAAAATATCGTGGTCGCCGGTTCCCGGGTTGGTTTATATTAAACTGCCCGAAACTGCTCTTGACAAATACATGACAGTGGTCAAAGTTGAACTGAAAACCCCGCTGCGGTTGTACCGTGGAAAGGGCGGATTGACACTTTAAAACCCATGAGCGCTGAACCCTTCACCCGTATCAGGATCCCGGAATTTCCGGTCAGATCCTTTGGCCTGATCCGTTTCTCGGGAATGCTGTTGGCACTTCTTTTCGCACCACTGGTTGCCATCACCCAGGTTCTCGGTGATTACCGGAATGCTGCATTGCCAGTCGAAAAACGGGTGGCTGATCTGCTGGGCCGGATGACGCCGGAGGAGAAGTTCTGGCAACTTTTCATGCTCACCGAATCCTGGGATCAATCCAAGGACCGGTATTTAAAGGGAGTGTTCGGATTTGAAGGCGGCGATCCGGCTATAGATCCCGATGCCCGGATCATCCGGCTGACCCCGGGCGTTTCGGCCCCGGCATTGGCCGGACGTATTAACGCGGCACAGAAATTCTTCCGGGAGAAAACCCGGTTGGGGATTCCGATCATTCCTTTCGCGGAAGCGTTACACGGGCTGTGTCAGGGTGGCGCCACCGCATTTCCGCAGGCGATAGGCCTCGCAGCCACCTTCGACACTTCGCTGATGCACCGGGTTTCAAAAGCCATTGCCGAAGAGACCCGCGCCTGTGGCATCCGGATGGTCCTCTCGCCGGTCGTCAACATCGCCGAGGATCCCCGCTGGGGAAGAACCGAGGAGACTTATGGTGAGGATCCGTGGCTGGTTTCGGCCATGGGCGTCGCCTTTGTGTCGGAATTCGAAAAACAAGGGATCATCACCTGTCCGAAACACCTCGTTGCCAACTCCGGTGCGGGTGGGCGCGACAGTTATCCGGTCGAACACAATGAACGGATGCTCGAGGAGACTTTTTTGCCTCCTTTTAAGGCTTGCATCCGCGAAGGCGGGAGCCGTTCGGTGATGGCGGCATACAATTCACTCGATGGCGCCCCCTGCACGGCAAATCGTTGGCTGCTTACAGAAAAGCTTAAAAAGGAATGGGACTTTAAAGGATTTGTCATCTCTGATGCAAGCGCAACAGGAGGTTCCAATTGCCTGCATATGACCGCGCACGATTATCACGAATCCACTGTTAAGGCTATGAACAGCGGACTGGATGTAATTTTTCAGACCGACTTTGAACATTACAAATTGTTCCAGCCGCCGTTTCTTGACGGAAGTGTCAGATCCGATGCCATCGACCAGGCCGTTTCACGTGTGCTGACTGCCAAATTTCAACTCCGATTATTTGAGAACCCATATACCGATACGGTTTCAGCCATGAATGGGACGGGCAGGCCCGAGCACCTGGAACTGGCGCGGGAATCTGCGCGGAAAGCCATCGTTCTGCTGAAAAATCAGAACCGGAC
>JAQWBQ010000053.1:0-3759 GCA_028706295.1 Bacteroidales bacterium | reverse complement strand
TTCGTCAAAGACCGGAAATACCGGATCCGTATTGAGTTCTTTGAGACCAGCGGATCGGTCAGGCTGCGGTTGGTATGGAACTGTGGTATAAGACCGGATTGGAAGGAGTCGATTGACCGGGCCATTGAAGCTGCACGAACATGCGATTACATCGTCGTTGTCGCCGGAATAGAAGAGGGTGAGGGTCGCGACCGGGCATTCCTGAACCTGCCCGGACATCAGGAAGCCCTGATCCTCGCTTTAGCGGAGCTTGGAAAACCCATGGCAGTTGTTCTGACCGGCGGGAGTGCAATCACCATGGATCGCTGGCTTGAAAAAGTTCCGGCTGTTCTCCACTGCTGGTATCCCGGCGAGCAGGGGGGGCATGCTGTGGCCGATGTCCTGTCAGGTGACTACAACCCGGCCGGCCGGATCCCGCTGACCTTTCCGATTGCAGAAGGCCAGTTACCCCTCAATTACCGCCACAAACCCACCGGTAGAAACGACGACTACGAAAACCTTACCGGGGAGGCCCTGTTCCCGTTCGGATTCGGGCTCAGCTACACCACTTTCGAATATCTGGAACTGGAGCCGGCGGTTGCCGGAATCCAACGGGATGATACCCTGCATATCACTATGAAGGTCAGGAATACCGGCAACGTTGCCGGGGAAGAGGTGGTCCAGCTTTACATTAAAGATCTTTATGCCTCTGTGGCCAGGCCCCTGAAGGAGCTCAAAGGGTGCCAACGGATCCTGTTAAAACCCGGTGAGAGCCGCACGCTGACTTTCGCAATAACTCCCGACATGCTGATGATGCCTGATGCCAACCTGAATCGGGTGATCGAGCCGGGGGATTTCAGGATTCTCATCGGTGCATCCTCCAAAGATATCCGACTCCGGGGAACCTTAACGGTGAAGTAGTCGGGGTTGAAAAAGCATCATTCAAGGTAACGCGCCATCACCTCGATCAGGTGTTCCCGGTCAATAGGTTTCGTAATATAGTCATCGAACCCAATCTGTTTGTATTTCCCGACCTCGGTCGAGGTGGCGTAAGCCGTTTGCGCGATGACAGGCAGATCCTTTCTCTTTTCCTTGATCAGGGCGGTAGCCACATCGCCCGACATCACCGGCATTTTGATATCCATCAACACCAGATCCAGGTCGGGATGGTCGTTGCACAGCTGTATAGCCTCTTTCCCGTTGTGCGCGAAAAGAAGGGTTGCCCGGGTCTTTTTCAGAATGGTTTCAAGAAATGAAATATTATTTTCCTCATCCTCCACTACGAGGATTTTTTTACCGGAGAAATCGTATGCTTTTTTTAGAGTTCCTGTCACAGCTGCCGGTTCCGGAACGGTCACAACGATGCCGTTAACGCTGAAATAAAAGATGGATCCGCTTCCCGGATCAGACTCCGCCCATATTTTCCCATCCATCAGGTTCGCGATCTCTTTGCAAATAGAGAGACCTAGCCCAACACCGCCATACTCCCGTGTATGGGTATCATCAACCTGCCGAAATCTCTCATAAATAAGATCCTGTTGATCATGTGGGATGCCGATACCGGTATCCCTGACAAAAAAAGTGACCGTCTGGCCGGAAATGGAATACCCGTACTCCACCGTTCCCGACTCCGTGAATTTGATCGCATTGTTCAGCAGGTTGGATATGAGTTGGAACAGTCGCGACCGGTCGGTTTTGAGACGGGTTCCTGTAAAATTCTCACCTGGTTTAAAGGTGATGACCAAATGCTCCTTTTGCTGTTTGATCTGTTCGCTGGCAACATAGCTCTTGAGGGAGCCGAAAAATTCAGGCAAACTAAAATCTTCTGTTCTCAACCTGGCGCCTTTTGCTTCAAGCATCGATATTTCAAAAATCGATTCGATGATCCGGAGCAAATGTTTGCCGCTGTTGTTGATGATCTTCACCATTTCTTCAATCTCGGACATCGGCATGTTTGCATCGATCAGATCGCTGAAACCAATAACCGCGTTCAGGGGAGTCCGCAACTCATGCGACATGGTGGCCAGGAATGCCGATTTCAGTCGATCGCTCTCCTCTGCCCGTTCCTTGGCCTGGATCAGTTCGGCTTCGGCTCGTTTCCGGTCGGTAACATCGCGAACAATCCCAACAGCCCCAAATCCGTCAGGCATTTGCATCCGGGCAATTGATAATTCAATGTCAATTGAGGTACCGTTCTTAGTCTGTGACTGCAGTTCGACCACTTTCCCGACAACAGCTCCCGTTCCTGTCTTCTGAAAATGTTCGAGAGGGTTAGGATAACTGGTTGCGTACTTTTCCGGGGCGATAAAATGATGCATGACCTTTCCCTTCACCTCCTCAAAAGTGTATCCGAAGATCTTTTCAGCCGCGGGATTCCAGTAAACGACCTCGCCCTTCGAATCGATCATGATGATACCGTCCTGCGCCGAGGCGCTTATCAGCCGGAATTTCTCCTCACTCTCCTTCAGCTCCTTCTGGATCTGGTTTCGTTCGGTCAAATCGAGCAGCGAAGCCACCGATTTGTCGGTGCCCGGAATCATATCAACAGTAAGAAGTATATCCCGGGATCCCGTCCGGGGACTCAAAAAGGTGAACTCATACTGGTTCGGACTGTCGTTTCCGGGCTCCCGCCTCCCTTTGTGGTACGAAAGCATTTTTTCAAGATCACCGGGTGTAACAAATTCCATCCACTTTCTTTTTCCTTCGATTTCCTCTCTAGAAAGGCCGGTTAGTTCTGTAAACTTTTCATTGACCAGGGAGATGGTCCCATCCCCGTCGATGATGATCGCCGCGGTACCGGTATTCCCGAATATGGCTTTATACCATTGCTCGCTTTTCTTCAAAGCCTCAACCGCCGCTTTCTTTTCCGTGATGTCCTGCTTGATGCCGACAAAATAACGGATGTTCCCGTTCTCATCTATTACCGGTGAAATTGAAACATCCTCCCAATAGAAATCGCCTTCCTTATTCCGGTTAACCATTTCGCCGCGCCACTCTTTCCCCGAAAGTATCGTATCCCATAAAACTTTGTAGAAATCGGCGTCTTGTTTACCGGATTTCAGAACCCCGGGATTTTTCCCGATCACCTCTTCCGATTTATATCCGCTTACCTGCTCGAACTTTTTATTGACAAACTGGATCACTCCGTCCGGTGCGGTTACCATAATGGAACCGGGCGCTTTATCGATGGCGTCCCACAGCAGCTTCAACTGGATATCCGCCTGCCCTTTCATCAGGTTAAGTTCGGCTTCGGCCTTTCGGGCCTTCAGCCGTACCGATTTCAGATCCAGTGAATTTTCGATGGCGCGGGGCAGCCGGTGAAGTCGTTCCTTGACCACATAGTCCCAGGCACCGCTTTTGATCGAATCGGCAGCGGCCTCTTCGCTAAGGGTACCGGTGACAATGATAAAAGGAATATCTAAATTGAAATTTTTTGAAATCTTAAGTGCATCCAGACCATTGAACTGAGGCAGGTTGTAGTCGCTCAAAATGCTATCCGGACGAAAATCCCGGAGCGCCGAAATGAAGTCATCACGCGAAATAACCCAATTGAACCGTGCTTCATATTTCAGACTGGACTTGATCTCTTCTTTAATAAGATCCAGGTCGTTTTCGTTATCCTCCAGGATGAGAATTTTCAAAATTTCCATTTTACGCTCCATCTAAATTGTTTTATTTACCAGCGCCCAGAATGATCCTATTTTCCTGACCGCTTCCATAAATTCAAGAAAGTCGACCGGTTTTACTACATAAGCATTGACGCCGAGATGATAACTTTCG
>JAQWBQ010000052.1 GCA_028706295.1 Bacteroidales bacterium | reverse complement strand
GTTGCATTCGATGTGGTCGTAAGATATTCCCGGGAAAATAAACCTCCTTCCGTATGTGCTCAGTCACCTACAATGGAATGCTCCGGGTTGCGGAATGACCTGGATAATCGATGGCCGTCACCTGCAGAATGGCCCCATTCAGGTCAGAGATGAATGATTCGGTCTGGTATGTCCATTCATAGTCCCGGTTAAGGGATATGGCCGGACCTGATTCAAGGATCTGCCCGGTGCCTGAGACAATGGAAACGGTGACCGTCCTTACAGGAACGATGTTTTCAACCGTGATGCGAAAGCCAAATCCCCGTTGTCCTTCATAGCCCGACACATCGACGCCGGAGATCACCGCCGGGTGGAAATAGTCCTTGATGTACATGGAATTCGCGCTGCATGTGCCGGTTGCGACACGTGTGTACACCGAGCGTATCTCCGGATCAGCGAGTGCAAGAGCAGCAGCTCTGACCGCTTTCCTGAATTTGAGATTTTGTGCGGGCAGGGGTTTGTTGCGTTTATTTGTTTTCCGGGTGGGGCATTGCTGTATCACCTCCACGCCGTTCAACACTCGTTTATAGAATCCGGTTTTTCCGATTTTCCCGGTGAAACCGGAGAAGGCGTCGGGTTTGGTTTTTCTCATGCATTACCGGGTTGGTCGTTGATTCTGACAAATCAATTATTTTTGATACTTCTGACACGCCCTCATTGGACATTGTAACGCAGCAATCTCCTTTCAAATGAAGACTTGTAACCAGTGAAAAAGAAGAAGTTATGTGTTTTCATCTTTCCAATCCCCCTTGCATAGACTTCATAGGCGTATCGGACTGGCATGCTACCTGCATAAACGGGTGCCGGTACAATCTTATACTGTGCGGTAATGGAAGGCAATTCAATGCCGCCTGCCATTTTTACCAGAGAATCCTTGCCGGTCATAGTCAGATAACCGGTGTAGAGAGACGGATGTGCGGTATCGAATTGGAGCGTATCGCTGAAATTGAAGTCGGAGGCCAGGATTCTACCTCTCTTATCGACCAGGTATCCCGATGAGTCACGAAGAAAAATGGTATATTGCAGTGGTGAAAAAATAAAGGGAGCTTCAATCAGTTTAAAATAACTATTCCCCCCGATCATCGTATCTTTTTCGATGTAGGCACTGTCGGAAATGCCAGTGGAAGTGACCACACCAGTTGAATCAATCTGGTAACCTTCATAGATCCAATAGTTTCCCACTTTAAGTTGAAAGTAATCCGACTTTACAGTTGGAACTATTTCTTCAGTGGTTTTCTTGCACGACACTGCAAATACCATGGCAAAGGCCAGGTACGATATGATCAGTTTTTTCATCACGAAAAGATTAGGTTAAAAATAGGAAAGGATGTGATGATATTAACGCCATAATTATTGCCGTAGTATGATCATTTTAAAATAAAGTCAAAGGCGGTGAATGACCGGAAGCCTGGCAGTCATCCTTGTTTTGTGTATCAGGGAGGCTTGATGTGAAGGAGATGTTTAATCGTCGGACTAATATCGGCGGTACACGTTCATCAATAAATCGCGGAGGTATTCGGGCGCTTCGCCGGACCCTTCCTTCGGCGCCCATGCGGCGAAGTTCTTATCATCGATGGGATCGTAAGGGCCATTCTTGACTTCATAGACGGTGGTTCCGCTTTCAAGCGCGATGATGGTATGGAATGTCCGGGGAGCGATCTCGACGCCGTAGCTACCATTCAGCGGATCGAGGAGGATGTGGTCGGCCACCGAACCGTCGGGGTTGAACTCGACCACCACCATACGGCCTCTGAGCAGGATGAAGGCCTCCACCTTGTCGGGATTTTCATGTTTATGCGGGCGGATGTACGACAGCGGTTCCATCACGTTCAGCAGCCGCTGCAACGGATCCGATAGCGCCGGGTGGAAATTGTGGTTCATCCTCCGGCGGGGAGAAAGCCGGGCCTTATTGGCAATCTGGTTGATCAAACCGGTATCGATGGGTATCACGAATTATTGATTGACTGAATGATTAATTGATTGTATGCATGGATTTACGAGTGCCGGAATTTTCGATTTCCGATTGAATTGTAAAGGTACGATTAATTATAATCAATCACATATTTACCAGACCCTCTTACCTATCGTGGTTAACGACCGGGTTATTCGTATTCAGTTATTACTATATCTCTAATCCCTTATTTTGAATTTTGACAATTGCATTTTGAATTTCCTTCTATTTTTTTTGGGTGATTTAAGGATATTTCATGACCCCCAGTACAGTAGCGGTTTACAATCTTCAGTGACAAACGCTCCTTCAGATTGACATCAAACTAAACAACTTCCTGGTCGAAGCGACAGAACTGTCTCCGAAGGTAAATATCGTTAGGTCTGTTGGCAGGAAGGAACAGGTTATCGATGATTTCGTGAAGCGGCAAGACTGGCCAGAATTTGCCGGGTCGCGAAGAAATCGTGGAATAAAACAGGTCAGCATGAGCTTTTTCGAAATAATTTCATAATTTTACAGATAGTTAGATTTTAAATATGTACCGGCTTTTTATGATCCTGGGCCTGTTGCTCGCTTTCAGCGAGATAAATGCCCAATGGCAGGTGATGAACGGTCCGTGCCAGGCCGGCATTGGGCCTTTGCTTATCAAAGATTCCACCATTTACGCCGGAGGCCGTGAACAGTGTGGTGAATTCTTTGTATCCTACGACAATGGCAATCATTGGCTATCGATCAATGATGGTTTACCAAAAGATAATTCGATGTATAGTCTTGGATTTTACGGTTCCACACTATATGCCTTAGGCGGACATCTGTACAAAACGGACATTAAAGATTTCCATTGGAAAATTGCGGACTCAGATTTACCAGCCAATTCATATCCCGGAAAAATGATTAATCATGATTCCCTGATTTTCATGCAATCAAAAAATGGAATACTGGTATTGGGAGATTCCGGCAATACCTGGCACCTGAAACCAGATGGATTACCTCCGGGTTACAAAACTCTTTTTACGTGCTCAGAAAACCGTTTCTATATTGGAACCCAGGAAGGAGAACTCTTTTATTCAGATGATCATTGTGATACATGGATTCCATATAACACGTCAACATTGCCAAATTGGGAAATCACCTCTCTGATGACAAAAGATTCAATTATGATCGTCGGAGTCTACGGAGGGTTATACAAAACTACGGACCAGGGGAACAACTGGACAAGAATGACGGATCCACAGATAAATTTGGTATTCGATGAGATGTTTTACGACACAACTTTTTTCTATGCTTCAGGTATGGGCTATGGATTATTCCGTTCACAGGATGAAGGATTGACATGGTCGACTTACAATATTGGCATGATTCATCATAATATCAATTGTTTGAAACAGGCAAATGGTTATCTGATTGCCAGTACTTCCGACGGAGTCTATAAATCCTTTGATCAGGGAAATACATGGACTCTTTACAATGAAGGATTACCTCAAGCTTCCATTCTGGATTGTACAATGTTGGGACAATCCTTGTTTTTGGTCTCCTATCTTGGGGTATCCCGTTCAACAGACAATGGAAATACCTGGGAGATAGTTTTATCGGGCCATACCAGTGATGAAGGAATCCAATGTCTATGTCGCCATGACTCAATTCTCTTTGCCGGCGGAACAAGAGGTTTATACCGGTCACTTGATGGGGGCTCCTCATGGATTCCCGATACTGTAACATTGAAAGGTCGGTCCATCATGGTGATCTATTCTAAAGACACCCTTCTTTTTGCAGGAGCTACCGAGGGACTTTTCCGTTCGATCGACAATGGAAACACATGGTCTCTCGTTCTTGCCGATCAATCGGTCTATGCTATTACCATTTCTGTCGACACGGTTTTCGTGGCTTGCTATTGGGGCGTCTTTTGCTCCGCCGACAGAGGGACTACCTGGGTATCGGTCAAAGAAGGGTTGGCAAAACCCTGGTTGCTTTCCATACATGCTACCCAGTCGAAACTTTTCGGTGGTGGCCCCTACTTCTACCGTTCAGCAATTAATCCCGTTTCCTGGGCACAATCAACTAACGGGATTTCCGTTCTGCCGAACCAGATAGATGAAATCATTTCCCATGATTCTCTGGTCTTCTGCAGTCATTCAAAGGGGGTGTACGTCACCTCCAATCAAGGCGAATATTGGTTTCTCCGGAATGAAGGATTCCCCGAATTGGTTTTTGTTAATTCCTTAATGACGGGGGATTCGACCATCTATGCAGGCACATATTACGGTATCTATAAAAGGCTTTTATCAGAAATGTATTTGTTGAACGTGACACCCGACTCCTTGGTATTGGATTTTATGCCCGGAAGCATGGATACGCTGTACATTTCAACCAATGCAAACTGGACTATGACCGATTCGCTGCCGCCCTGGTTGTATGTCAGCACAATGAACGGTTACGGAAATGACACCGTTCTTATTTCTGCCACCGAAAAGAATCCCACAGTAACCCCCAGAACCATAGAACTGACGATCGTCGCTTTCCCCGCTCCGGCAAGAAAAATTACCGTTACGCAAAAAGGGAAGCAGGCGGGTACAGGGAATATGTACAAAACTGTTGTACAGATTTATCCCGTCCCATGCCGGGGTGTTTTTTATGTTGAAAGTGAATTTCCCATCAACCGGATCACGGTCTATAACAACCTTGGCATCGTTGTCGAAACCCGGGAATGCGGCCATGAAGACGGGAAAGAAAGATTTAATATCGACGACACCGGGATCTTTCTGGTAAAAATCCAGACCGGGAATGACATTATTTTAAAGAAAGTCGTCATCCTCTGACCTTTTCCCTGTTTTTCACGTTGGCAGAATTCTCACGCGCTATTGGCAGGAGTTTTCACATGGTCTGATACCAGCAACACAAGTACCTTTACGCTAAGTTTATTTTACTTGGATGATGAGCCATGCTGAATTCCCCTAAGTCTGGTTTTTCAGGTATCGGGAAAGGAGCGAAACTTCCAACGGTATCCCCGATATCAATGGATACTGTCGCTATCATGATTCGGGAAATCCTATTCCATGACGTTTAACGATTCTCTCCGATGGTTTGGAATTCTGCTACACCGACTGTTCCACTACTTTCTTTACTGTCCCTTATTATCGTTCCCGTGTAAAGAAGATTCTGGCGGGATTGGGAGTAAAAGAGATAGGGCCGGCCAATAATTCGATCGTGGCGCCTTAAAATACTGAAGGATCATCTAAGTTTTTTGAATTTTGACACTTGAACTTTAAATTTCATTTCTACCCTTCCCTCGTTTTCCATTATCAATTTTCCATTATCAATTGTCCATTGTCAATTGTCCATTGTCAATTGTCCATTATTCCTTGAGTACATCTATTCTTTTTAGTAAGCGGTAGAATGGCAGCCATGACAGGTAGAAAAGGAAATCTGTATCTTTGGACAGTCGTTATTGATATTTTGGATTCGAATCTGCTCCATGGAATCTTCCTTGACCATTTATTTTTTCTCCGGTACCGGCAATGCCCGTAATGTCGCCCGGTGGATCTCGGAAGTAGCGCATGAAAGAAGCATTCCTGCAACAACAATCGACATTGCCAGGATCGACCGGAAACACATTATACCCCCGCCTCCTGACTCCCTGATCGGATTCATCTCGCCAACCCATGGTTTCAACTATCCACCGGCGATGATGTATTTTATCTTCAGGTTCCCGATGGCGAGGGGCAACCGGGCAATTATCATGAATACCCGCGCAGGGCTGAAGCTGTCGAAATGGTTCATCCCGGGACTGAGTGGTCTTGCCCTTTGGCTGGCAGCGCTGGTCCTGCTCGTGAAAGGATACCGGATTGCAGGGATGCGCCCGATCGATCTCCCTTCCAACTGGATCTCGATTCATCCCGGCGTCAAAGAAAAGGTAGTGGCATCGATTTATGGCCGGTGCCGACAGATCAGCAGGGCATTTGCAGAAAAGATCCTCGACGGTAAACATGAATACCGGGCCTTTCGCGACATCATCCAGGATCTGATTATTGCTCCCGTCACCATCGGCTATTTTTTCGTGGGGAGGTTTATTTTTGCAAAATCGTTTTATGCAACCGACGCCTGCGACAAATGCGACCTTTGCATAAACAACTGTCCCGTTAAAGCGATCCTTAAGGTCGATAAGCGTCCATTTTGGTCTTACAGGTGCGAAAGCTGCATGCGTTGCATGAACGATTGTCCCCGGAGGGCAATCGAAACGGCGCATGGGTTTATCATCGGCATTATGTTCCTGATCAACATGGGAATCATCAGGTGGTTCTGGCAGCTTGTCGGTAACCGGTTCATCATGAACGTCGATAACGGCTGGATGAGGATAGGAGTGAACATCACAGGATGGTTGCTGACGTTTTTCTCCCTGATTGTATTATACCGGCTTTTTCATTACCTGCTGAGGTTTCGCTGGATACGACCGTTGTTTTACGTGACCTCGCTGACGCGTTTTAAATTCTGGCGCCGATACAGGCCGAAGAATCAATTTGCTTTAGGTCCTGAAAGAGGAAAAGAGAAGTGAACGGAACTGGTCAGGATCCGGTAAGCAGCAATGCCGCATGAAAAAATCAACCGAAACGCTCTTTGATCTTTACAGCATTTCTCCTGCTGATGTTGATGGGATCCAGATTGCCGGGGAGGTAAATCCGTAGCCCGTAGTTGAACCACTTTTCAATCCTGTCGATCATACCGATGTTTACGATGGCCGACCTGTGAATCCGGCAAAAATGGTTTTCGGGAAGCCTTTCTTCCCATTCGCGCATGGTCTTTAACACAAGCCCGGTGGTTCCCCCGGTAAGATGCACCTTTGAATAATCGGCTTCGGATTTGATGAGGACAATATTGCTGATCCTCAGGAACCTGAGTTGATTCCCGAAATGAAGAAACAACTGATCATCATATTTCATCTTTTTCCCGTGAAAAACCGTTTCCGGCGCTTCATCCCGGAGCCGTTTCAGTGATGAGGCAAGCCTGTCGGGCGAAACAGGTTTCAGAAGGTAATCGAGTGCGTTTACTTCAAAGGCGCGGATAGCGTATTCATCGTAAGCCGTGACAAAAATGATCTTCCCGCTGAAAGAAATCTCATTGATGAGATCGAAGCCCGATTTCCTGGGCATCTGGATATCGAGAAACAGTACATCAGGGTTGACCCGTTCGATTTCCGTCTTTGCCGATTCGACACTGTCGGCCTGCCCTGCTACATTGATTTCGGGATGACTTTTTAGCAGGTTGATCAGTTCATTCCTCGCCAGGCGTTCATCGTCGACAACCACTGCCTGAAGTATTTTGATCTTACTTCCCTGATTCATATCTGAAACATGAATTAATTAGAGCCTGTTTAAATTTAGTTAGTCATGTTCAATCGTAAATTTTAAACAGTTTCTTAATCTTGCCAGATTCAATTCCACCCGGCGTGCAGCGAAATCCGAAACCGGGGCTTTGCCGGGATTCATCCCGTTTGATTTTCACCCGGAACTGCCCGCCATGCGGCGTTAAGCAGTCTCCCCGGGTATCTCGCGGATGCCGATGGTCACGCAGACCTGATCAGTTCCTTTGTCAATTCTGAGATAATGATTTTCAGGATATGCGTTTTCAAGTCTCTTCTTTACATTGTCTAATCCTGTACCCGTCCCATTACCCGTTTCGTTATCATGCTCCTCTTTTTCAATCCATTTCCCTGAATTGCAAATCCTGATCACCAGGTATTCTTTTTCCAGGGCGGTTTTGATTGCCAGTTTTAGCGGTGTATCGCTCGTTTTCATCCCGTATTTGATTGCATTCTCGATAAGGGGATGGATCAGGAATCCAAGGACCCTTCTTTCCTCGGTGGCAGGATCAACCTGGTAGTCGATCACCAGGTTTTCTTCGAACCGTTTTTTCTCGATGGAAAGATAATGTTGCAGGGCCTTGAGTTCTTCGCGCAGCGGCCTGAAGGCGATATCCTTATCGATAAGCGAATACCTCAGGAATTCTGACAGCTCGGTGATCATTTCCCGTGCGGCTTTCGGATCTTCGTCAATAAGAGCGCGGGTTGAATTGAGGGAGTTAAACAGAAAATGAGGATTAAGCTGGTACCGGAGCATCTCGAATTGCGATTTCCGGGCCAGGTGGATGGCGTCTTCAGCTCTTTTCTTCTCCAATTGCAGTTCCATCCAGTAGGTGATGGCAAAATAGAGGGTACTCCAGGCGAGGAGGGGTATGAAGTTCATAACTGTCGCTCGGACGAACGACATGATCGTAACGTTCTGGAGGAACTTTTTTACATATCCGGGGTCCCAGAATTTCATGCTGATCCATATATCGACCCAGTACCACAGCGGGCAGGCAAGTATCATCATGCAAAGGGCCAGCGCGAACATCAGTCCGTTCCTGCTGACCTTTTTCCGGAGAAAACGGAAATAATAACGGAGCATGACCGTGATGCCGAATCCAACCATATAGGTGAACAGGAAAAGCATATTGCCGATGAAGCTGCTTTTTTCAACCGATTTACGCATCAGCAGGAAATAGGCTATTCCATAGAGGGCCCACCCGAATATCTGGAGGATCCAGAAGAGGATATTTTTTTGCCTTTTGGTCACGAACCGCGCACGTTGATTCTTTTAATCCCCCGCCTCCTGCCTGAAAAGGGAAGAGACGGGGGAAAACCCGAAGTTCAAAGATAATTGAAATTAGAGTCCGGTGATCTCTTTTCCGTTTCCGTAAAGAAAATGATCGCCTTTGGTTACAACAAATTTTAGTTTTACGGGATAATTCTTTGCAGACATCTCTTCAGTGAACTTCTTAAGTTCAAAAGTAGTTGTTCCTGCATGCATCGGGATCAACATAACGGGACTTAGTTTCTCGACCATGTACTCAACTCCCAGTTTCACCTGGTTAGGTGCCCCCAGGCTGCACCCTCTGATGGGTGCAAAAGCCAGATCGATCTTTTTACCTTTGGCAGCAATCCAGTCAATTTCATCGGTAAACTCTTTTGCAAGCTTATCGGACCTGTTGGCAAGATCACCCGGGTGGAAGATCACAAGACCGTCGGCTTCAACAAGAAATCCACCGTCAACGTCGGTTGACTTCACCACTGAAATGTTCATTCCGTTCACCTGCTTCTCGCCATGAATGGGGATAAAGTTATAGTCAGCCGTTGCATCCTGCGGGTTGAAGCACATCACATAATCGATATTCTTTATCGTCTGCTTCCACCGGAAATAATCCTTGTTGTAATGATCGCCGTGATGGTGTGACGAGAATACTGTCACATTCTGATTTTTAAGTTCGTCAAGGTTTATGTACCCGCAGGCGAGCGATGAATCAGGAGGAGCGGCCTCGGCAGGAGTGATAAAATAGTCGAAGACCAGCAAATGGTTTTTTGTCTTGACTGCCCATCCGCTGTGGCCCAAAAACCAAACAGCAGCCTCCTTCTCACCAAGCGGTTTTGTGAGCAAATCGGGTTGACTGATATTCTGTGCCAGCGAAGCATCAGATCCGCCGGCCGTGAGCAATGAATAGGCAATCTGTTTGTGACCGTAATTCCAGGCCAGGTCAAGGGCCGATTTCCCCTCCTTATTCTTCATGTTCACGTCGGCTCCGTTTTTAATAAGGTAATCTGCAATATCCTTTTTCCCCAGCGCAACAGCCAGCATCAGTTCAGAATATCCAAGGTTTTTTTCCGCGGTATTAATAAAGGCCCCGTGTTCCACCAGCAGCTTCACCACGTCAGGATTTCCTTTTTTCACAGCGAGATACAGGGGGGTAAGACCTTCCTGGTTGAGAACATTGATCTTTGCCCCGCTGTTTATCAGGTTACTGACCATGGCCAACTGTCCCGTGTTTGCCGCTGAATGCAGGGGAGTTGTTATTCCGCTGCAGCATCCGGAAACCTTTCCATGTTTACAGAATAATGGATTTACCTCTGCACCGTTCAGGATCAGGAATTTGCTCATCCCGTCGGGATTGCGTGAATAAGCCGCATTGTGAAGTGCGGTCTGTCCGTTACTGTCAATCGCATTAATATCAACCCCGTGCTGCAAAAACAATTCTGCCACGTTGACGGAACCGCGACCGGCTACTGTCATCAGGGGGGTCCTTCCGGTATTTCCTTTCCATGTCGCTTTGGCTCCGTTTTCGATCAGGTATTTGGCGGCATCGTAGGTGTTCGGATTCAGGGCCCAAAAAATGGGAGTCTCGCCATGATCATCGGTTTCGTTGACTCTGGCGCCACGCTCAACGAAGAGTTTCACGATTTCGGTACGTCCAAACGACACGGCGCTGTGGAGCGGAACAAACCCTTCTTCACTCTTTGCGTTAACATTCGCTTTTTTATCGAGAAGGAGTTGCGCGGTTTCAATGGGTCCGTAAATGGCGGCATAAAGAAGTGTCGGCCATTTTATTTTGGTGACTGCATTGACATCGGCGCCATTCTCGACCAGGTATTTTGTCATGGCCGGGTGCTTCCCCTCGATCGAATAAAACAAAGGTGTTACATCGTTGTCATCTCTGACATTGATATCGAACCCCTTCGATGCAATGGTTTTGTACAGATCAATGTCGCCAAGCCGTGCTGCCATGTGGACAGGCAGTGTGTTTTCATTGTCACCGATGGAAGCGTTGGCGCCACGGCGGATCAGCTCGTATGCAATTTCTTTCTTTCCTTCCGCCAGCGATTTGTTGAGCGGTGTAAGTCCCTGGATATCTTTTGTATCCAGCAACCCGGGATTGTCGTTCAGGATTTTAACTACCTTTTCAAGATTTCCTTCCGTTATGGCCCTGGAAATCTCCTGGCTCCAAACTGTAAATACAGTCAGGAAGGCCAGTGCTGTAATAATGATTCTTTTCATTTGTGAATAATTTTAATTTTAATGTTCTGGTAAATTACCCGCACCTTGGGGCGGAATATGGGTCGGGGACTACGCCCCGGGGTTCATACCTTTTGATTAACTTCATGGAATCCCTGCATCCGGATTTGGATCTCAAAAGATTCCGCTCTGCAGGGCATATCATGGTTCCGTAGTTTCCTGCAAAATTCGAATCCTGAGGTCCCGCATCAAACGGAATTTCGATAAACGGTAATTCTGTTCAGGTAAGAAGTTAAAATGTACCATCCACATGAATGAAAAAAAAGTAAATTCGATTCCAACTTTTTCGATTTCCGGGTGTCTTTTTATAAAAACAGCTGATTTGGCCGGACAGGTTCCCGATAATAACCGCGATTTGATCCTCCTCTGTAAGGAAGGTGACCGTGTGGCCCAATACAGGCTGTACAAACAATATGCGCACCCGATGTACAATCTGTGTGTAAGGATGGTGGTCGATAAGATGGAAGCGGAAGACCTGCTGCAGGAGGCCTTTGTGAAAATCTTCCGGGAGATACGGCGCTTTCGCAACGAATGTACTCCCGGAGCGTGGATGCGGCGGATCGTCATCAACCATTGCCTGAACCACCTCAGAAGGAAAAGGATCGTTTTTCAGAATGTCGAATCCCTTGAAAAAGAAGATGAGCCCGACGAACCTGATTACCCGGAGGTCAGCCCGGAACTGATCAACCGCTCGATCGGGGAGTTGCCTGAGGGAGCCCGCGTTGTGCTTGTGCTTTACCTGCTTGAAGGATACAGGCATGCCGACATCGCGGCGATGCTCGGGATCTCTGAATCCACCTCAAAGTCGCAATACCGTCGGGCGCTGAAACTGCTGCGGGAAAAATTCAACGTAAATGTAACTGAAAATTGGGATGAGAGAAAAAATTGAATCCCTGATCGAAAGCCGGAAAGACCGGATCGATGTCGAGTTCCCGGACGAAGAACGCATCTGGCAGGGCATCTCAGGGGCACTGAAGCGGGAACAGGATATGAAGCGACTTTTTTATGCCATGGCAGCCTGCCTGGTCATTCTTGCAACCGTTGGAACAGGAATCCTGATGGTTCAGAAACACAGGGCAAAGTCTGGCGGATACCCTGATGCGACAGTAACGACTTTTAATATCGTACCGGAAGAAAGCATGTTCAGAAACGTTTTGCTGCAAAAGATGACAGAGGTACAGAATGCTGAGATCAAGCCGGTCATTTATCGTGAAATGGAAGGGCAGCTTGACCAGATCGACCGTCAGTACGACATTTACAAGTCTGACTTGCGTGAAATGGGTCCACAGCCCAGGATTCTGCAGGGAATCATTCGCTGCTACGAATTAAAAATCAGAGTTATCGAAAGAACATTAAAGGAAATCGAAAAAAACAATCAGTATGAAAACAAGAAAACACTTTTATAGAATGTTACTTCTGGCCATGCTTCTCGTTTTTATTATTCCCGTCCAGGGACGCACTTTGCGCGAGCGCCAGGAAAAGATCACCAGGGAAATTACCATAACTCCGGCTACCCGGATATCGTTTGAGAACAAGAATGGTCCCGTTAAGGTTGAAACCTGGGATAAAAATGCCGTCAAAGTAGATATCCAAATTGTGATCGACGGCGAAGACAATGAGATCAACAAGGTTCTTGAAGCACTCAGGAACCTGGAATTCATTAAAGATAACGAAACCGTCCTCTTTAAGACAAGATTTTACAAGATGATGTCAGGAGTGATACCGGGTCATTTCAAAGTGATTTTGCTCAACGGGACAACAGTACGTTTGAACAGACTCGATCTTTCTTATGTTCTGACCATTCCGAAAAACAACGCATTATCGGTTAAAAATGCCTATGACAGGCTAATCCTTCCCAACCTCAGTGGTAAACTCAATCTTGACCTCTATGAGTGCGATCTCACTGCGGGCACCATTGCCAACGATGCAGAAATGCAACTGAAGTATGGCAAGGCAACAGTAGATTCGGTGATGGATGTAAAGCTGACGCTGTATGAGAACGACCTGTCACTTACGAAAGCAGGAGACATAAGAATGGACTCCAAATATTCTTCGGTCGGCATCATGACTGCAGGATCGTTGAATATTGATTCTTATGAAGATAAGATTACTGTTGCCCGGCACGGGGATGTCAGCGCAGTTGCAAAGTACACCACGCTGAACCTGGCCGGTTTCAACCGCGGGACATTCGATCTGTATGAATGTCAGCTCAAAACCGGGGATGTCAATATCCTTGCCATTGGCGCGAAATATACCTTGATGGAATTTCAATCGTGTCGTGCTTTGGTATTCACCACCTCCTATGAGAACAAGCTCCGGGGGGGAATCATCGGGGACCTGAAGGCCAGCTCCAATTACTCTTCGTACAGGATCGACCGGTTCGAGGGAAAAATGACCTTTACCTCCAGTTATGAAGATGAAATCATGGTGAAATCGGTTTCGAAGAAGTTCACAGGTCTTGATCTCGATGGAAAATATACGGAGCTAAGCCTTATTTTTGAGTTTGAGGCGGCCTATAAGATTAACGCCGATACCCGTTATACCGATTTTGATTACAGGAAAGAAAATTTCAGGGAGATACAGTATCACAAGGAAGATGAGGAATTCAGGTATGTTGCCGTAACGCAGGGAGCCGATGAATCAACTGCCCCCGTGATCTCGCTCAGGATGTACGAGGGGAAAGTTGTACTACGGTGAAAAAGGATGATTGTTCAACTCTTCGTCCAACCAGTCCTCCCGTTTAACAAATGGCGAAATAGCGAAATAGCAAAATAGCGACATAGCAAAATTTCTTCGTTTTCCATTTTCCGTTTTCCATTATCCATTGTCCATTGTCCATTGTCCATTGTCAATTATCCTTTGAGTTTCTTGTATCTGATCCTGTGCGGCCCGGTATCGCCCAGTCGTTTCTTCTTGTTTTCTTCGTAGTCGGAATAGGAACCTTCGAAAAAGTACATCTGCGAGTCGCCTTCGAAAGCGAGGATGTGTGTGGCGATGCGGTCGAGGAACCAGCGGTCGTGCGAGATCACCACGGCGCAACCGGCGAAGTTCTCCAACCCTTCTTCCAGCGCCCTGAGTGTATTGACGTCGATATCGTTGGTCGGCTCGTCGAGGAGCAGCACATTGGCCTCCTCCTTCAGGGTAAGGGCGAGGTGCAGCCGGTTGCGTTCGCCGCCTGAGAGCATGCCGCATTTTTTCTCCTGGTCGGCGCCGCTGAAGTTGAACCGGGCCACATAGGCGCGGGCGCTCATCGTACGGCCGCCGATCTGCATGTTCTCGGCGCCTCCCGATATGACCTGGAAAACTGTTTTTTCGGGGTCAATGGCGGTGTGGCTCTGGTCGACATAGCCGATCTTCACCGTGTCGCCTACGCTGAACGTCCCGGAGTCGGCCTGTTCAGCGCCCATGATCATGCGAAACAGGGTGGTCTTACCTGCCCCGTTGGGGCCGATCACACCCACAATGCCGGCGGGCGGGAGGGTGAAATTCAGCCCTTCGAACAACAGCCGGTCGCCAAACGATTTAGCAACTTCAATGGCCTCTATGACTTTCGTCCCCAGCCGTGGTCCGTTCGGAATGTAGAGCTCCAGTCGTTCTTCCTTTTCCCGGGCATCTTCATTCATCAAACGTTCGTAAGCTGAAAGTCGTGCTTTCCCCTTAGCCTGCCTTGCTTTGGGCGACATGCGTACCCACTCGAGCTCGCGTTCGAGGGTCTTGCGGCGGCGGCTCTCCATCTTCTCTTCCATGGCGAGGCGGTTCGATTTCTGTTCGAGCCATGAGGTGTAGTTTCCCTGCCAGGGAATCCCTTCGCCGCGGTCGAGTTCGAGGATCCAGCCGGCCACATTATCGAGAAAGTACCGGTCGTGGGTGATGGCGATCACCGTACCCTTGTATTGCTGAAGATGCATCTCAAGCCACTCTACCGACTCAGCATCGAGGTGGTTGGTGGGCTCGTCGAGGAGCAGGATGTCGGGTTCCCGGAGCAGCAGGCGACAGAGGGCCACCCTGCGGCGCTCTCCGCCCGAAAGATTTACCACCGGCGCGTCGGGTTCGGGGCAGCGCAGGGCATCTATGGCCCGTTCCAGTTTGCTGTCGAGTTCCCAGGCGCCATGCTGATCGAGCAGTTCGGTGAGTTCCCCCTGCCGTTTGATCAGCTTGTCCATCTCGTCGTCGGTCATCGGTTCGGCAAACCGGTTGTTCACCTCCTCGTACTCTTTCAGCAGTGCCACCACTTCGGCTGCCCCTTCTTCGACGATCTGACGGACCGTCTTGGTGTCGTCAAGCTGAGGATCCTGTTCGAGATAGCCCACCGAATAACCCGGAGAGAATACCACCTGACCCTGGAACGATTTCTCGACCCCGGCGATGATCTTCAGCAGCGTCGATTTACCGCTGCCATTGAGGCCGATGATGCCGATCTTGGCGCCGTAGAAAAAGGAGAGGTAGATGTTTTTCAACACCTGTTTGTGCGGCGGGAAGGTCTTGGAGACACCCACCATGCTGAAGATGATTTTTTTGTCGTCGGACATTTTTTAAGGTGTTAGTCATTGGGCAATAGGGGACAAAATTAATTCAAATACTAAAATTCAAGTATCAAAATTCAAAAGAAGAGGATGCCGTGTAATCATCACGGATAATCTCCCTGTGTGAAAGACATCGGGCAGCGACTGTTTATGGCTGAATGACCACTTTGACCGTCCTGTTATATTGCCGGGTCCGGATATTCAGGAAGTAAAGACCGGGTGGAACGGATTCAACCGGGATGAACCCTGAACCGGAAACCACCAGGGTTTGTCCATAAAGATCTGTCAACCGCGCAGTAAAATTTTCAGGGGGCCTGGCGAACCGGATCCGGATATGGTCCCGTGCCGGATTCGGAAAGACCTCAATGGCTTCACCGTTTACCGGGCCCGGTACGTGTTGCGACGAACAGGTTCCCACCGAATAGGAAAATGCCACTTCCCGGTTGCGATGCATCCCCGATGCGGTATCGGCCTGGAGCCATGCACTCACGAAATCGACTTTGATGCATTCCGGGGTTATCTTTACCCGCAGGTGCCCTGATCCGCCGATCGTATCCGAAACATAGGCATCGGCATTGGCCAGCATACCGATCCGGTAGGTCGAATCGCTTGGCATGGGGACTTCCTGGTACACAACGCCATCGAGCGTTTCATGGGCAAAAAGGTGGTCGTGGCCATGAAAAAGGATGTTGACCCCGTTGTCGACGAGAAGCTGGTGGATGGGTTTGGCCCACCCCGGCCGTTTGGAATCAAATCCCCAGCTGGTGCCGTTCTGCTCGTAGCCTCCCCATTCAAAGTAGGGTGCATTGACGACTCCTCCACGACCCTGGCCCCTGAGTTGGTGAATAAAAACGATCCTGTATTTCGAGGTGCTTTGTTCAAGGGTGTTCTTAAGCCAGTCATATTGTTTTTGCCCGAGGGTCCAGGCCCAGTTTTTTGGCTTTGCCGAAGTGTCGCATTGATACCGGTAGGCATCGAGCACCACGAACTGGGCATCTCCCCAGGTCCAGGAATAGTAGTTCTCCGGGAAACCGATCCCGTTTGGCTCCTGGTCCGTATTGCCGCTGTAAAAGTCATTGGGAAAAGGATTGGGGTAATAGAACTTCCGCCACAAAGTGCTCCAGACTGCAAGATTGTCGTGCGGGTTTTGCAGCAGGTAGTAATTGAATTCTCCCTCATGGTTCCCCAGACACACGTAGAAGGGGACCGAGTGGCAGACTTCACCCAGGAAGGGCAGGTACTGCCTGTGAAGTTCCTTCACCTCCTGCGATGTAATGGTATAGGGTTCATGATCATCTCCAAAAATATCCCCGAGCGAGAACATGAAATCGGGCTGATCAGCGGCCTGGTTGGCAAGGCATATCTTGTAGAGATTCCTGTTCCCTTTCTTATCGTATAGATGTTCATCGGCCTCGACGGTAAATGTGAATAAACTGCCCTTTGCCCGCTGGGTGTGAAAGGAATGTTCTTCGCCTGCCAGGTATGAACCCATACCGGGTTGCCGGTATCTTGTCCTGTAGTAATACCTGTTATCAGCTGACAAACCGTTGATTTCGATTTCAACCGGAGTCCCGGGTACATTCGAGATCGAAGTTGTCGATTGGGTGTAATTGCCAGGCTGCAAGCCATACTCCAGGTAAAACTCTTCCTGCTGGTAGAACAAAACGCTCACGGTGACACTGTGGTTGGTCGGGCGGCCAAGTATCTCAGTAAAGGTCTGTGAATGCAGAAACACGGGAATAAAGAGCAGCAAAAATAAAATGAGTGAGTATGCTTTCTTCGCGATATAATTCATAATCAAATATTCAAGTCAGTGGAAATTACATTATACCCTGCCAGCCGGTTACTTTTCTTTCATTACGGTCATGCGCTTTATTTCCCGGTAAATGCCTGATTCAAGGCAAACCAGGTAGATCCCGTCGTTCATGCCCGACACATCCAACGTATATTCGTGGTTCCCCGGTTCCATCCTACCGTCGGCCATCACCGCCAGTTCCCTTCCGGCAATGTCTAGGACGGAAAGCCTGGTCAGGCTTGCTTCAAACAGGCGAAAACCAATTTTAGTCTGCAATGACGAAGGGTTCGGAAAATTCTGTCTTAACAGGATCCATGTTGAACGGTCAACGTCGCCGGTACTCTGCTGGTAAAGTTCAATGAAATCTCCCGGGATGATGGTCTTACCTGTAAAAGCAGGATAATCGGGTGCGTACCGGTAGATCCGGAAAACCGAATTCATGGTCTCGTCGGGTCGCACCGGGTTGACAGGGATGGTCGATCCCTGGTACATGGGGCCGTTGTCGTTGACCGGGCAGATGTAGCGCCACACCAGTTCGCCTGTTGAAGTGACCTCGGTAAAGTCGCCGTGCCCTCCTTCGCAGATGATCGTGTTACCGTTGGGCTGCCGCTGGGCTCCCGAGATATTCTCGGAATAAAGCGATTCGGGCGGATTTGCGGTGTAGGACCAGGTGAAGTCGACAGGCCCCCAGGCAGAACCTGTCGCAAGGGGATAGTTCCCGTTCAGGTCGATCGGCGTCATAATCTCATCGATGGTCGAGTAAAGCGGTGTTCTTCCAAG
This sequence comes from Bacteroidales bacterium, assembly GCA_028706295.1. Taxonomy (GTDB): domain Bacteria; phylum Bacteroidota; class Bacteroidia; order Bacteroidales; family FEN-979; genus CAIVAT01. The sequence continues at coordinate 9,795 of JAQWBQ010000052.1, read as the reverse complement.
GCCGTTATTATAACAGGTAAGATTCCCGGCTCCCGGGCATCCTGGCCGTACCCATTCCACATCATGCTGTTCAAAATATTTCCGGTTGCTGATATTCCCGGCACCATAAGTCAGGGGATTTCCCCAACGATAAAGGAGGTCCCCGCCTTTCGCGTGTAGTCCGCCTGTGTGTCCGGATGCCTGTGCGGTCGTGGTGCTGTGGTCGACGATCCATATCTCACTGTTGCCACGGACACTCATCGCGATCTGGTCGAGCGCCGGGTTGTAATCGATGCAATTCATATGATTCCAGAACAATGGCAAGATCCGGTGGTCGCCGTCACAGTCGATCAGTTCGGGATGAGCAGCCACCACGCCATAGTTAGCCTTCGACGGGTCATAGTCCTGCACCAGGTGGTCCCAGACATGCCACTCCCAGACAACTGTGCCGCCCGACGGGTATGTGGGCTGGATCTCGATGATGCAGTCGGGCAGCATGTAGCCCTTCTGCTGGATCTCAGGATTCAGTTTCGACGGATCAAAGCCAGTAGCCAGCACCTGGGCGTAGGTCTTTTTCTCCACCACCAGCATGATCACATTCCCGTTCGGAAGTTTCTTTATGTCGTGATGCTGCATGTAGGTGGAAGTTGAGTAGTCGAGTTCCCAGACCAGGTTGTCATCCCAGTCGTACTCTTCGATCCTTCCCCCTTCCCCGCCTCCGGTCCCCAGTTGGCTCGGGGTCATGCAGGCACGGAGCAGGTGACCGTTCTCCAGCAGGTAGACCGACTGCCCCGGGGGATAGGTGCTGGCATTCCACTCATGGATCTTCCTCCCTTCGTTGTTGATCAGGTAGGTCATCGTGTTCTGCTTGGGAGCGAACAGGGTGTATCCCTTGTAAGTCTTCAGTGTGTCGTTCTGCATGCATCCCATGGTCTGGGTCTGCCCCCAGAGGATGATCACCTGGAAAGAAAGAAGCAGGATTAAAAACAATCTTGGTTTCATGATTTCAATTGATTGATTATTTGATTGACTGAATGACTGATTGACTGATTGATAGACTAATAAAATACCCTAATCTTATTCGCTCTTTAGAAACAAATTGCAAATGATTGAATTTGTACAATCAATCATTCAACCCTTCACAACCACCACCCTGATGCCCTGGCGCCAGGCTCCGGCCCTTAACCTGCACAGGTACACGCCGTTCGCAAGATCCGTGGTTACCAGTGTCCGTGAATGCCATCCCTGGTCTTGCGTCCCTTCATCTTCAGAAATGACTGCTTTGCCGAAAAGATCGAACACTTCGATAAATACATGTTCTGCCCGGGGTAGGTAATACCTCAGGGCGGTGAACGCCTTGCAAGGATTTGGCGTATTCTGCAGAAGAACCAGGGATGAGGGCGCCGGTTCCGTGATATGTTCATTGGAACTGAGCGGACTCCCGTATTTCCTGGCCACGCGGAAGCCAACATGGTACCAGGGATGGTTCGGATCCTGCGGACCGCGGTAGTACGACGGATTCCGGTTGGAGACCCTGGAATGCCCGTCATTGACCCCGTTGATGGTATAACCATTATACCAGTTCCCACCCCGCATTCCACGGTAAGGCTTTCCGTCGGGCATGATAAAGCCGCTCTCGGGCCCTTTGGGATTGTCATAGGAACTTCCGCTGTAATAGTTCTGGCCGTACCAGTCGTTGAGGAACTCCCACACGTTTCCCTGCATGTCGTAGAGACCAAAGCCGTTGGCCCCGTCGGTGGTCTGATAGCTCGACGCGCTGCCCGGCCAGTTGAAGTCTGCCTTCGTCCTCAGGGAGCCATCATAGAATCCCACCGGGGTGGTTTGCGGGTAGGGACCGGTTTCATAGGGATCCCCTGACTGGGGAATGTTGGCCTCGTTGGCAATGATGGTGTTGCCTTTCGGGTAATTCAGGTAAGGATCGAGATTGCCTCCCCGTCCTGCATATTCCCATTCAGCTTCGGTCGGCAGACGGAACCCGTTCCGCTCAAAATAGCAGGTCCAGGTGGCAGGATCATAACACTCCTCCAGGCCGTTTTCCTGGCTGAGCCAGTTGCAATACAGCGCTGCCCCGGACCACATGACGCCGACCATCGGGTGGTTGCCCCTGAAATCGCTGACGAAAAAAACAGAACCGTCAAAGCCTATGCTGTACCATGGTTCGTATTGGGTAGTGTAACACACCTTTTCGGTATCGCCTGCAACGTACACAATATTGTTCCTTACTTCGATAAGGCCCTGTGAAAGGTAGTCGCTAAGGAACTGCAGGAACTGCTGGTTGGTGGTCTCCTTCCGGGCCATGTTAAACGAGTCGACCCTTACCAGGTGGATCGGGATCTCGTCGCTCGGGTGGTTCGGATCGAAAAAGCCAAAATGATCTCCCATCTGGTACTCACCCCCGGGAATGGAAACTTCATCCACCTCTACCGTTGCAGCATCGGGCCCTCTCACCAGGAGAACCTGTTCTACAATGGTTTTATCATTGTACGAAACGATCCCGTAATCGACATTGATATCCCATGCCTTTGAGGGCGTATTCTGTAAAGTAGTGGAAGACCAGAAATTGCTCTCGATGATCCCGCTGAAAAAACCATTATTGAAGGAGGGATGCGTCAGCGTCGGGTCATTCAGCGACTGCTGTTCTTTCACATTTGGCAGCCTCCAGTCCGACTTTCCCCCAAGATCAAGCGATCCGGCATACTGTAATGCCGCCTCCCAGGTCATCAAATTCGATGGCCTGACCTTTTGCCAAACGAGGCCGATCAGGTTGTCGGCCACAGTACCATCTCCCTGGTCGATAAAGCGTTCAGGGGTTGAGCCCTGGCTGACATTGCGCACCGCCCGGGCATGAAAGCGCTTGCTGCCCCCTGCGCTTAGTGTCTCATTTTTCGGATGCGCCCCGATTCCTCCCCCGGCATTGACCACCCAAACCTGGGTAGCGTCATCGGCCCGGGTCTCGGAGGTCCACCAGTAACCTGCCTGGTTTTTCGTAAAATAATTACCGTTCAGCGACGGATTGCTGAAGTCATAGTTGTTGATGCTGAACAGCTCGATACCGGTCGGCAGACGCCAGTCGTCATATCCGCCAAGGACCAGTCCGTTGCAATATGAGGTGGCCTGCTCAAAGGTCATCTCACCTCCGTCGGTCTTTTGCCACATCAACCCGGTCAGGTTGTCGATGATGGTACCATCTCCTTGATCGGTCAGTGACGGGGGATTGATCGTAAAGTCGGAGTCCTCACCGGGTGTTGGTGTAAAGCTTCCGGTCTGGCCCGTAACGGGAAGCCGGAAGGGGATCTTGACCTGTGCCGGGACAAAGGATGCCGACCAGACTATGATGGCAAGAATGAGGCAGATTCTCAGAATAGTGGTCATAAGTATTTGCTTTATAATTCGATAAATTGATTTTAGATCAGATTCCATCGCTGCCTTTGATGGATCACTGAACCACCAGTTTGATAGTCTCCGAGCCCACATCCGTGATCAGTCTGCAAAGGCAAAGGCCGGACGGTAATTCTGACCTGCTCAGACTGAAGGAGTAACGTCCCTTATCAAGGTATTTGTCGACGAGGACCCGTATCTTTTTACCAAAAATTTCATTGATGCAAACCTGCACCCGGCACGCTTGTCTGACCTCAAAACTGAGGGTTGCATTGCCTGAAACGGGGTTCGGCGAGCACCGGAGGTTTACTGACAGGGTTGTCTTCGTGTCATCCTGCCCGATCCCCGAAACGTTACTGCGGAGGGTATATGAATGGGAAACATCGCCGTTTTTCCTGGTAGCATCCTCCTCGGAGGGAAGGTAAGTCCTGATATATTCGACCTTCGCTGTTGTATCGCTGATGGTGACCAGCAGAAAACCCCTGTTGGGGAAAAAGGTGCCGTTGACATACCCATATTGCGCCCCTGTAAAGTTGCTGATATTCCTTGCAGAGGGCTGAGGTATCTCCTGGTAGACCACACCGTCTTTATCCTGTTTGGCATAGCAGTGGTCGTGGCCGTGAAAGAACACATTCACATGGTGGTCGACCATCAGCTGGTGGATCGACCTGCCCCAGCCCGGCCGGTTATCGTCGAAACCCCACGTAAAGTCGGAGTTTTTACCGCCCAATTCAAAGAAGTCAGCGTACTCGGCCCCGCCACGGGCATCGTTGCCGTTACCTCCGACCAGCTGGTGGCAGAAGACAAACCTGAACCTTGCATTGCTTCCGGCAAGCACCTCACTGAACCACTGGTACTGTTCCGGCCCGAGGGTCCATCCCCAACCCGGCTTCACGGTAGTGTACCAGTAAGGGTCCAGAACGATGAAAAGAGCATCTCCCCATTCCATCGCGTAATAGTTCTGGCGCAAACCGACAAATTCCTCCGGTTTTTCATTTCCGCTGTAGAAGGAATCCGGTAAAGGGTTCGGGTAATACCGCATCCGGGTGTTTGCCGCCATCACGGGTAAGGAGCCCGAAGTCCCGTCCAGTTTCCAGCCCTGCTCTCCTTCGTGATTTCCAAGGACCAGGTACAGCGGAACAGAGTGACAGACCGAGCCGAAATAAGGTCGGTAAAGTACATGTCGTGCCGTCACCTCCTCCTGCGTCTTCTTGGAGAGTTTCTCGCTCATGAACGTGTCGCCGAGATCAAACATGAAATCAGGTTGTTGATCGCCGATATTCTGCAGGGTGAGCAAGTAGGCATCAGGATTAGAATTGGTGTCGAGATGGGGATCGGCCTCCACCGCAAAGGAAAAGGCGGATCCGACCGAACGGCAGGTATGAAATGATCTTTCAGGTCCCGCCAGGAAGGCCCCGGTGCTGCCTGCTGCCCTGGACCTCGACCGGTAATAGTACCTGGTATCGGGCATGAGGTCGGTGAAGATGACCTCTGCCGGAACATCCTTTACGGCTGCGATGTGATCGGTCTGCTGAGGGTAATGGCCCGGGGAGGTCCCGTATTCCCAGTAGAATTCGCTGCTCTGGCCGGCCAGGAGGCTGAGGGTGACCGAGGTCACTTCAGGTCTTCCCAGGATCTCTGTAAAATCCTGGCCATACGATACTGCGGTGACGAGCAAAAGGCAGGTAGCAATGTGAAGTTTATAGTTTTTCATCTTGACAATTCTTTAGGTTGATAAGAACTTACATGAAATACACAGAACGATAATCCTACCCTTATTTAAGACCCCCTGCTTTCATCATTTCGGTTTGTTGAATTCTATTTAAACATGAAATCCGTGTTCATGACTTCGGGCATCGGGATGGGCTGAGAGTAAAGGAATCCACCTTCGGGATGGAGGTAGCCAAGATTGTCTGCAAGACTGGCAACGCTTACTTTTTGTGCATCAGACATGGCATTGTAGACCTGCGTGAAGATGGTCGCATAATAGAAGCTGAGTTCGCCGTCGAGTTCTCCGTACCTTTCCGAAAGCGCGATGACGGTAGCCGAATCTGCCTGCTGCGAGGCAAGGAATCTGCGCAATTCGGTGGCTATGGCCGTTCTTTTTTCCACCAGCTCATTAAGCGCATTTCGCTGCAGGTCAACGATGGACCTTACAAGACCGACCTGCTCAGGGGTGAGGACCGCAAGGAAATCCTTCCCCGCGCTGGCCGTGAGGGTCTCATCAATGGTATAGTTCGGGTTTCCCATGGCAGGCCAGTCCTTCAGGTAGAATGATCCGAAATAGGTGCCATGTCGTTCCGGGCAAAAATAGACGTCGGAAGTCACTGTTCCGGCATACCAGGCATACATTTCACTGGCATAGGTCATTACGGCCACGTTGACATCCTGGGGCAGGCCGAGCGCTTTCAGGGGGTCGGGAAGCCCGGCATTCCAGTTCCCGATGCCGTTCAGCGCCTTCAGGGCATTCATCCGGGCCTTCTGTTCCGGGGTAAAGGAACCGATGACCGTTCCGAAGAGTTTCGCCCGGTCATAGCTGATCTGCCCGTCGATCCTGTAAATTTCCGCAGCATAATCCATCACTGCCTCCTTGCTGAGCATCGAGGTCCCCGGTGGCAGATCACCCTCTTTCAGTCTCCTGAAGGCTTTCAGTAACGGAAAGCGTTTGAAGGCGAAGGCGTTGATCAGGTTGATCTGGTTCTGCGCACGTTCCACTAGCATTTCAACCTGGGCGGCCGACAGAATATCAAGCACGTTGAATGCGGTGATGGTCACAAAACTGGTGTTATGACCGAATTTCGTGGGATCATTGTCACGGAGGCACTGGAAACCGCTGTAGTCCGCCACTTTCCCCGGCGGGAGAAACGATTGGGATCCGAGGTTTCCGGTAAGGAAAGCCAGACCGTCGAAAGCGATGGTATTCCCCTGGGCTTCATCGGAGATGGCCTGTGAAATGGTGTATTCGTTGTTGCCACCAACAGGCAGGTTAGCCTCTTCCCCGGGTTCAGCAGTATCTTTGCTGCAACCACCGATGGTCATCAGGGCGACAGTGAATGAAATTGCAAGAGGCAACAACAGGCAAGGGATCCGGCTTTGCATTTTTCCATCGGGCGCTGAAATGTTCATTGAAACATTACCCCGATCACTGATTGGATTGACATCGATTGCTTTCATGGCTTTAAGTTTTGGTTTGACAATCATGATGGATTAAAGATCAGGGTAGGTCTGTTTCATATTGTTTATTTGGTTCTAATTGCGCAATGGATGAATTTCAGCAAATATAGTCCGGCAGGGAACGACCGGCGGGCGCAATCAACGAATTGTGGATTATTGAAAGCAAATCCACTGATTTTATCAGTAATCAGGATACCGGGAAAGGGATGGGCTCGTGCAATCAGGTGAAATGTTCGGTGAAATCCGGAAATGATCAGGACTTTATGATTATTAATCAGTGATCGTTAAAGCAGGAAGTTATTGTCGAGATATTCCTGGAACCTGGCTTTATATTGCGGACTGACGGGGATGATGGTGCCGTCGTCGTTAACGATTTCCATCCGCTCTATCACAGTGATCTTTTGCAGGTTGACAATGTATGACTTATGAACTCTCATAAACTTTTCCGTTGGGAGCTGTGATTCGAGCGATTTCAGGCTGAGCAGGGACATGACCGGTTTACCGTGGGTCAGAATGATTTTCACATACTCACTCATCCCCTGGATGTACCTGATATCATTGAATTCGATCCGAATGATCTTGTATTCCGACTTGATGAAAAGGAAATCTTTACTTGTTTTGATGTTGGCGGCCTTCCCCTTCAACAGGGCAATCAAATCCCTCGCCTTTGTAACCGCCCTTAGAAATTCAGGATAATCGATTGGCTTTAAGAGATAGTCGATAGCGTCGACCCTGAAGCCTTCTAGGGCATATTGGTCGAACGCAGTTGTAAAAATAAGCGCTGGCGGATTCTTCAATCCCCTGATCAGTTCCAGGCCGGACATGTCGGGCATCTGGATATCGATGAACAGCAAATCAGTTTCGTTTTCAGAAAGGTATTCAAAAGCCCTGACAGCATTGGTATAACCGGCAATCATCTCAAGAAATGATGTTTGAGCAATATATTGTTCAATCACACTGATGGCCAGTGGTTCATCGTCAACAATTACACATTTCAGTCGCATCCAAGTGGTTTTAGATTAAGATTTCCGCGAATCCATAATGTTACCGGTCAGGGGAATCGCAAGTTCGACTGTAAAAGTCTTTTCAGTTTCATGCACCGAAAGCCGGTAACGGTCTCCATACAATAGTTCAAGACGTTTCAGGCTGTTTTCCATGCCAAGACCATGGTCGCCCTTCGGAGTCATTTTTGCTGTATTGCTGTTGATACATGTAAAAATGATTTTATCTACAGTAATTTCGAAAATGAGGTGAATAAAGCTTTTCTGCTCGTAGCTTGAACCGTGTTTGAAGGCATTTTCAATGAATGAAATGAAAAGCATTACCGGGATATCATCATCCGCATATTTTTCAGGAATATCGAGCGTAACCTGGATATTGTCAGCGAACCGGATGATCATCAGGTCAACATAACTTCTGATAAATTCAAATTCACGGCTGATTTTCACTTTTCCTGCTTTATTTTCATAAAGCATATACCGCATCAGCTTCGAGAGCTTCATGACCGACTCCTTCGATTTTTTTGAATCTGTATCAATCAGCGCGTAGATGTTGTTCAAAGTATTCATAAAGAAATGCGGACTGATCTGGTGACGCAGCATGGCCAACTGAACACTGGTATTCTCACTCTCAAGTCTGATTCTGTCCTCCTCGCTCTTATGCCAGGATTTTGTCAGCGACAGTCCGGTATCAACTGCTACAATGAGTAAAGAAAACATCAAAAGGTCGGCATAGGGAGGCACCGGAGTGGGAGTTCTTTGTTTTGGCCTCGCCGGTCCATCTGCCTTGATAAGCGGCATCGCTTCATTTTTCAGGGAAAATCGTCTTCCGGCAGGAGTATCATGAAAGTAATAAACAACGGTTACTAAAATCAGTATCATTGCCACGAAGGAAAAATAAAGCCTGTATCTTTTCCGGATCATCAGTCGTGGAACCAGAATCCAATGGTTCAACACGAAAACCGGAATGAGTAGCGCCCTGTCCTGCCAGATTTTAAAGACATTATTCCAACTGATCCTTCCATCAACACGGGTGAAGATCACCGGCAGAACGAAAAGCAGAAGAAAAATAAAGCACATCAACAAAAGGTCGAAGTTATGATATCCTGCCAGGTTTCTCCTCGTTTTCATCATCATTTACATGCTATGACGACCTAAATCTAATCTTCTAAAATCCTCGACCGCATCGCCGCGGGCCAGGTTATCATGCTCAATTCACTTCAAATGAACAAAAAATCAAAGAAAATGTCAAAGAAAATCAGTGAAAGGAATGTATTTATCAGTGAAACAGGCTGGAAAGTGGATATGTGGCCGATTCGGGAACTGTGATGAGGGAAGGGGAAAGCCAATGTTAAATATCAAAATCCAGAATCAGGCATTGGGCATTGGCCATTAGAAAATAGGCAATAGGCAATAGGGAATAGGCAATAGGGAAAAAACAATGATTCAAAATTTTCACATTAGCACATCAGCACATTAGCACATTTTCACATTCTCAAATCTTCAAAGCCTCAAATCATTTTCTGTTTTCTGTTTTCCGTTTTCAATTTTCAATTGTCCATTGTCAATTGTCAATTTTCCATTGTCATCAGTTTCTCGATTTTCTCCGTCTCTTTTTCCCAGTTAAAGTTGCGCAGCACGAATTCGTAACCGGCGTTTGCGATTGAGGCTGCCTTCTCAGGATGATCGAGCAGGTCCTTCACATAGCCGGCGTAACCTGCCGGGGAATCTGCCACCAGGATCTCTTCGCCCGCGCGGGCATTTAGGGCTTTAAAGGCAAGAGGAGAGGTGATACACGGGATCTTCATGGCCATTGCTTCGAGCAGTTTATTCTGCAATCCTGTCCCGATCTGCATCGGGGCGATAAAGATACGGGCGCTGGCATAACAGGTCCGCATATCGGGAACCCACCCGCTTACATCCACATGTTCCGATTTGAGAACCATGACCCGGATGTTGGGATTTGCACCTGCGATCAGCAGACTGATGTCATTTTTTTGTTTCAACAGCTCCGGTAAAATTTCATTCACCAGGTATTCGGCACTCCGGATATTCGGCGGGTAACCCATATTACCTGTAAAAACGAGATCGTAGCGCTTTTCCGACTCAATCGGCGAAAAAAACTCCGTGTCGACGCCATTGGAAACCACTACGATCTTCCCCCGGTCCGGATGGGGAATCAGGTCCCGGTCAGGCGCGGAAATAATGATTTTGTGATCGAAGGCATCAAACACCTCTTGTTCAT
>JAQWBQ010000118.1 GCA_028706295.1 Bacteroidales bacterium | reverse complement strand
GTGATTTCGACGCTGGAGCTCACCAGCGCCAACACCGACTACCTCAATGCCGAAACCAACTTCACCAATGTATTGATGCTGCTGCTCAACGCGGAGCTGACATTAAGAAAAACGAACAATAAACTATAACAGAATTTCTATGAAATCGCTTAAATTATTATCCCTGATGTCTGTCGCAGCCATCCTGATGCTGAACGTATCCTGCACATCATCTTCAAAGAAAAATGAAAACGAACAAACAACTTCCGGCCAGGTTCAGCTTGTTCCGGTGAAAACGACCGTTGTGACAAAGGAATCCATCATTCGCCAAATTGAATTCACGGCCACGTTGAATCCCTTCGAGGAGGTTCACCTGGCTCCTTCTGCCCCGGGGCGGATCGAAAAGATCAATGTTGAGATCAGCGACTTTGTAAAACAGGGAGAACTCGTTGTTCTGATGGACCGCACCAACCTGAACCAGGCACAGATCAACCTGATGAAAATCAAAGCTGATTTCAGGAGGCTCGATACCCTGAAGAAGACCAAGAGCATCGCCGATCAGCAGTACGACCAGATGAAATCGGCCTACGAGCTGGCCGAGAACACCTATAATTCATTGCTTGAAAATACCCAGCTACGGGCGCCTTTCACCGGCGTCGTGTCGGGCAAGTACTTTGAGGACGGGGAGATCTATTCCGGAAGTCCGGTGGCTTCGGTTGGTAAACCTGCCATCATCTCCATCGTCCAGATCAACAACCTCAAAGCGCTTATCGGCATTTCTGCCAACTACTATCCCATCATCCGAACCGGCATGAAGGCCGAAGTAAAAGCCGACCTCTATCCCGATCTTACCTTCAGGGGTGAGATCTACCGGATCTATCCGACCATCGACAACCTTACGAAAACGTTCACCGTGGAGATGAAGATCGGCAATGAGAACCTGAAACTGCGCCCCGGCATGTTCGCCAAAATCAAACTCGACCTGGGCAGGGGAGAGGCATTGATGGTCCCGACCATCGCGCTCATCAAGCAGACCGGTACCAACGATATGTATCTGTTTCTGAACAGGAACAACAAGGCGATCAAACAGTCGGTACAGATTGGCAGGATCATCGATGATAAGACTGAGATTCTGAGCGGGATTAACGAAGGTGATGAGGTAATCACCACAGGGCAGAACAAACTGGTGAACCAGACTCCCGTTTCGGTCATCAAATAGGGTCACTGCCAGTGAATATGATGTTTAATGATTTTAAGAGAAAACCATGAGCCTGTATAGCACATCCGTTAAAAAGCCCGTTAGCACCATCATGATCCTGATCGGGGTCGTTATCTTCGGGTTGTACTCCTATTTTCAGCTTCCTGTCGATTATTTTCCGAAGATTGATCCGCCCTTTATCTCTGTTTTCGCTTATTACACGGGAGCCAATGCCCTCGATGTGGAGCAGAATATCACCCGGAAGCTGGAGGATGGATTCGGATCGATCACCAACCTGAAAAAAATCACTTCCAAGTCGAAGGACAACATCTCGGTGGTAACCCTTGAGTTTGAGTGGGGCACCAATCTCGACGAAGCCACCAACGAGGTCCGAAATGCCGTGGGTCTTGCCGAGCGTAACCTTCCCGATGAAGTGGAAGCGCCGACCATCTTCAAGATCAGCACGAGTATGATGCCGGTGATCATGTTCAGCGTCACCTCGAACGAAAGCTATGAGGCCATCAAAGACATCCTTGATAAAAAACTGATCCAGCCGCTGAACCGGATCGACGGGGTAGGGAACATCATTCAGACGGGAGCCCCGGTCCGGGCGGTCATGGTTGACGTAGATCCCCGGAGGCTCGATGCCTACAACCTTACGGTCGAGCAGATCGCAGGTGTTCTGGCTGCCAACAACCTCAGCCTTCCGTCGGGCGACCTGGAAATGGGGAAATCGGATCTGCCGCTGAGGTTGCAGGGAGAATTCGAAAGCAGCGATATCATCAACAACATCATTGTCAGCAATGCCAACGAAAAGACGGTTTACCTCAGGGACATCGCAACGGTCCGCGACACGCTCAAAGACATAAAAACATACGAGCGCGCCAACGGGGGCAAGAACGTCAGGATCATGATCCAGAAGCAGTCGGATGCCAACACGGTCACCGTAGCCCAAAAAATCAAGAAGAAACTCGAAGAGATTAAAAAGACCCTTCCTCCCGATGTGAAGGTTGAAATCCTTATGGATTCGTCGATCAATACCCTGAATTCCATCAACAACCTGGCCGAGACCCTGATCTATGCCCTGATCTTTGTGGTGCTCGTCGTGCTCGTATTCCTTGGCCGCGGGAGGGCGACCTTCATCATATCGCTCTCGATCCCCATCTCACTCATCGCCGGGTTTATCTACATGTACCTTTCGGGAGGGACCATCAACATCATCACCCTCTCATCCCTGTCGATCGCGATCGGGCTGGTGGTCGACGATTCGATCGTGGTTCTCGAGAATATCACGAAAAAGCTTGAACGGGGCGGGTTTGCCAGGGAGTCGGCCATTTTCGGCACCAGCGAGGTGAGCCTGGCCGTCGTCGCGTCCACCCTCACCATTGTTGCGGTGTTCCTGCCACTGACCATGCTGGGCGGAATAACCGGGATCCTCTTCAGGCCGCTGGGCTGGGTCGTCACCATAACCGTTGCAACCTCCGTGATCGTTTCCATGACCCTGGTGCCGGCCTTGTCATCAAAGATGCTTACCGCGAAAACCCCCGACAGGAAAAGTTTCGGAGGAAGGATTTACTGGTTCTCCCAGAATGTTCTTGAAAGGATGGATGGTTTTTATGCAAAAACGCTTTCCTGGGCAGTCGGGCATCGCTGGACCGTTATTGTGATCGCAGTGGTTGTTTTCGGATCCTCGCTGTTACTGGTCAAGGTGATCGGATCGGAATTCATGCCGTCGTCGGATAACGACCGGATTTCGGGGCAGGTAAAGCTTGCACAGGGAACAAACCTCGATGAGACAATAATCACAGCCATGTATCTTGATTCGGTTTTCAGGACAAAGTATCCTGAGGTTGAAATTGTCTCTTCGAGTGCAGGTTCCGGCGATGAGAGCAGTCTGGCGGCCATCTTTTCAGAGACGGGCAACTACATCATCAACTACACCTTTAAGATGAAACAACGGAAAGACCGCAAGCGGGATATCTTCGAAATTGCTACGGAGATGCGGAAAGACATTGAAAAGCTGCCCGAGGTCGAGAAGTTTTATGTCGATCCGGGAAGTTCGCGTTCTTCCAGCGCCATGGGGATGGGAGGCGGCAACAACCTGGAAGTCAAGATATACGGCAACGACTTTGATGAGACCAACGTGATCTCTGAAAGAATTGCCGATGCCCTGAAGACCATAAAAGGGACCAGTGATATCCTGATCAGCCGCGACCGTGAAAAAACGGAGATGCAACTGGTGCTCGACAATGAAAAAATGACCTCTTTCGGGCTGAATACGGCCACGGTTGCCATGGCTATCCGTAACCGTATCAATGGTCTCACCGCCACAAAATACAAGGAGGATGGCGACGAATACGATGTGATCGTAAGGTATGATGAGAAGTTCAGGCGTTCGACCGAAGACATCCAGAACATCAGTATCATGACGCCACAGGGAAAGATCATCAAGCTCAGTGAAATCACCCAGTTGAAGCGTTTTTACTCGCCGCCCAACATTGAAAGGGAAAACAAGGTCCGCGTAGTCACGGTTTCCGCGGCCCTCACCGGGGCTGATGTCGGTACCGTCAAGGCAGAAATCGAAAAACAACTCCCCTCGATGAATATTCCTTCGGATGTCTCCATCGATTTCGGGGGCAGCGCCGAAAACATGAAGGACTCCTTCCAAAGTCTTTTCCTGCTGATCCTTCTTTCGCTGATCCTGGTCTACATCGTGATGGCATCGCAGTTTGAGTCGCTCACCGAGCCTTTCATCATCATGTTCTCGATACCATTTGCATTCACGGGTGTCTTTCTCGGGCTGTTCGTATTTCATTCCACCATCAGTGTGATCTCGCTCATCGGGGCCGTAATGCTGATCGGAATTGTGGTGAAGAACGGCATCATTCTGGTCGACTATACCAACCTGGAAGCCGACCGCGGCCTCTCCATGAAAAACGCGGTGATCACCGCGGGACGTTCGAGGTTACGGCCGGTACTGATGACCTCCCTGACCATGATCCTGGCCATGATCCCCATGATCGTCACCCGGGGAAGCGGTTCGGAAATGTGGAGGCCCATGGCCATCGCGATCTTTTTCGGCCTCACCGTCTCCACCATGGTCACGCTGATCCTGATCCCTACCATCTACACCATTTTTGGGGTGGGTAAGATTAAAAGAGCACGCAAAACGCAGTTAAAACTACAGATCAAAAACGGGTAATATGAAAGCAGTATTCATTGTATATAACCAGTCGCTCACCGGACATATCGAAGATGTTTTAAGCAACCTCAGGCTGCGGGGATTCACGCGATGGACCGATATTTCCGGCACGGGATCGGAAAAAGGTATGCCGCACGAAGGAACCCACACCTGGCCTGAGCTGAACAACGCACACCTGGTGGTTACCGTGGATGAAAAAGTGACCCCGTTGCTTGAAAAGCTCCGGAACCTGAACAACACGGTTGAAGCACAAGGTCTCCGGGCATTTGTCTGGAACGTTGAGAATATGGTCTGAAGAAAACCTTCGCCCTGCAATTTTTTCCCGGATTGCATTTTAAATTTATTTTTTTTGGATATCTGATCGGTGCGTATTAATTTTACGACCCTGAAATAGTACTCCTTAATCAATATGATCCCGAGGGTTCAGTTTTATTCCGCGCGTCCCGCCCTATCTGAACCCGACAGGGTCCCACTACCCCGACAGGGTCCCACTACACCGATTGGGTTCCACAATGAATAATAAAATCATTAACACGTGAAACTATGAAGCATTTCTTATGCCTGATGTTTTGTATCCCCCTGTATTTCTGTGCCACCGCGCAGGAACAGACCGGGGAAGCGGTGAAGAGTAAAAAATTCTTCGCCGGTGTCTCTTACACCTACCTGTCGGCCGACATGAAACTGGCCTCCATGACGCTGCATTCTGTCTGGTTTGGACAGGATCTTGGTGAAACCAAACTCTCCGGGGAAGAACTTGACGAGCTAAACAATGATTTTAAACGTCATTCGAACATCAATGCTTTGCTGGCTGAATTCGGCTGGCGAATCGTTAACAGGCCGGATGTAAAATGGAACTTTACCGCTTCGATCCTGGCTGGCATCGCTGATAATCTGTCGACCATCGAAAACAAAAACACGGGAACCCAGGAGTTCAAATTCAATTCCGGCCTGTCGAAACCCTGCCTGGGACTTGCATTCGACCTCGGATACCGGATCACATCTCACTGGGGCATTTCCTTGCAGCCAAACATCGTCGGGTCGATGGGGAAGTCGACCTCCGTTAGCGACGCCATCTATCCCGACCCTGTTAATTTCACATCAACCAGGGAGCACAAGTACAGGAACCTGTATGGAAAAGTGAGTCTGCTGGCGCGGTTTGTGACTGGTCCCGTCACTATTTACGCTGGCCCCGGCTTCTATGCCTTCTGGTCGTGGCACGACTATACCCGGCACTACTATGAAGGTCAGCCGGGCGAGGAGATCATTGAGGAGATAAAGACAGGAGCAGTCACCCGGTCATTATTTGCCGGCGCTGTGGGAGCATCGTGGGATATCATTCCACAGTTGACCCTCTTTGCACAATCGGAGATCGGCAATGATCTCTCTGTTACCGGGGGCGTTCATTTTAACTTTTAATCCACTCAAATTATAACCCGAGCATCCATGAAAAAGATATTCTGCATCCTCTTCACGCTGATGGCAACTTGTGCAGGTGCACAATCGACCGCAACTTCCACCGACCTGGTCCCCGATTATACCTGGGCCGACGACAACCACCGCGACTGGTGCGACAAGGGAATCGGAACAGCATTCCTGGCCTATAACGGCTATCTCCATGTTTTCAATTACCAGGGTAACGGAACCAGGAAAGGTGGTCATGCCTACATGTACCAGATCAACGAACATAATACGACAAACCTTGCCGATGTTAACCTCGACGATTATAAGGTAGGCCCGTCGTCGGACCATGACAACCGGATCGAATTCAACTTCCCCGGCGAAGGCAGCTCGTACGACGAGGGCGCCGTTCTCGGCAGGGCATTCACTTTCACTTACGCCGGCACCGCATGGTTTTTCATGCACATCCGGTCGGCCGATCAGGGAGAACATGACCCCGATCCGGCAAACGAAAGCTATGAGTGTTACGCCGAACTGCCCGCTGATGTAAACAAAAAGTGTTTTACTTATTACAGTACCATCAAGCCTGTATCAACGGTACTGAAGCAGGGCGGATTTCAGTTTGACAGTCTGATGTATTTCTTCGCCTGGGATAAATCGACATCAACGCCGCACTGGGTGATCCAGGAGTATTCGTACAGTACGACAACCGGTAAATTCGGGAGGACCGGCAACGATATCGTAACCACCCTGCCGTCGCAGCTTCCCTATCTGGGCGGCTTGCTGGTCAGAACCGATACCAGCGGGAATAACTATATCGTTGCTACTTTCTACGATCAGCTTGGGAACGTCCAGTTCGGAAAATTTCTGCCCGGGCTCTCCACCAGTAATAAAAGGACCTTCACATGGTCGTCGCTTATCGGCAGTGCCACTTCGCCTTTCACCAATACTCCGACGGGTGCATCAGCGCTTTCGGCGGGGACCATCCGTGCCAAACGCGGCGCCAACGACATGACCAACAAGAACTCCGGCGACCGGGTGATCCTGTGGGGCGAAAGCCAACTTAAATACAGCGATGGCACCTATCATGTCTGGTATATTGAGTACCGGGTTGAGA
>JAQWBQ010000117.1 GCA_028706295.1 Bacteroidales bacterium | reverse complement strand
GCGCCGGCTGTCCAGTTGTAACCGGCGCAAACCACCGTGGTACCGTTGATCCTGAATGCGCCACCCAGCGGCTTGTCAACCTCAAGAATGTTAAAAGTCTCACTGGAGCAATATTGATGGTAGTTCCCACCGTTAAAGACTACGGTTCCGGTTCCTTCGCTAAAGCCCGATGTTCCCACCAGGTTATTCCAATCGCCCTCAATCAGGATCGGATAATTGGCCGTAACCAACGCCCCGCTGCTGATGGTCAGATCACCGTGGATCCGGAGGGAGTCCGACTGGGTCACATTCCCGCTTGAGCTGATAATAAGGTTGTTGAAATAGTCGCCCGTGTTCAGGTTCACAGTATGAGTCGTTCCGTCGAAAATGAAGGTCCCGTAAGGACACACGAGATGCCCATAGTTGTATAGTTGCCCTTTGAGAACCAGGGGATAAGTGGTGTTGAAATAGAAGGTGCTGGTTGAATTCACATTGTCGAGGTACCCGTTGATCTTCAGGGTGTCGGTGGATGAAGAACTGAAATACAAAGAGGTGTTATCTTTGGAATTCAGCAGGTTATAGAAGGCGCAATTGGTTTCATAACTGCGGATATAAGATATGGAGGTTCCTTCGAAATAGACGTATCCATGTGTCAGAACAGCGGCTGATCCGTTTCGGAATTCCCAGTCGCCCGTTACATGAAATTCACCATTCTGGGTGATATTTGCTGTTGAGCCAGCGAGCCAGAACACATCGTCGCTTACAAAAAAATCGGCATTGACGTCGGTTTGTTCAACCTGTCCGGAAATGGTCATATCGGATGCCACGTTCAGGTCGGCATTCCCGATGGAAAGTTTGGCGCCGGAACCGATGGTGATATTGTCGCAGTAAGCAGTGGCGGAGGAGATGATGGGATAATAGGTATATCCTGTGTTAATGGTTACATCGGTGGTTGAAACCGGGACAAATGTAGCGCTCCAGTTGGCTGAATTGTACCAGTCGTTACTGACCGTACCCTCCCAGTTGCCTGCCGCTTCGGCCAATGTGAGATAAAAGTTATGGGTACCGGCTGTCGTGGATTCCTTGTCGAGCAGCAGGTAATAAGTACTTCCTTCCTGAAGGATCAGGGAGCCGTAGGTACCCGGTGTGTTGATGTCGTCGATACAGCTCCAGCCCGTTGAGGAGCAGGATGATGATTTCCACATATAATCGACATACCCCGTTGCGGAGGTCACCACGATGCGGTACTGTCCGCTTACGGTAGGAACAAAGCTGTAAACATGCTCCATACCGGGGCAAAGATAGTTGCACGGACTGCTTGAGCTGGTATACCAGCCGCCGTTCCCGCCACCCGAATAGCTATGCGAATTCCCGGATCCGGTACCCCCGATCGGGGTGATGTTCAGGCAGGGGTTCATAAAGACATAAAAGGTATGGGCTCCTTCGGTATGGTCTTCGTCATCCAGCAGGAAATAATAGGTGGTGCCGGCTGTCAGCGACAAGGCTCCGTAAGTGCCGGTGGAATTAATATCGTCGATACAGTTCCATCCGGACGAACTGCATGCAGATGATTTCCAGAGATAATCGACATAACCGCTGGCAGCGGTGACCTGGATGCTGTAAACGCCTGTGAACGGCGCCACAAAGCTGTAAACCTGCTCAATGCCGGGCGTGAGGTAGCCACAGGGATTGGCCGAGGTGGTAAACCATTCGCCTTCGCCGCCGCCCCAGTATGTTTTAGCGTTGACTGCGCCACCGGTACTCAATGAAATAACATTTCCGCAGGGATTCGGGGTCACCGGCGCCAGGGTGATGGTGGTTACGCCCCAGTGGGCCAGTCCGCTGTAAGACCCGCCCCAGGTCATGGTATGGTTGAGGTAATCCCAGGTGTCGTGAAGGTAGATCTTGTTTCCGGTGTTGTCGTACCCGTATCCTAACATGGTGTGATCCTCAACCTGGATCAGGACGGGCCGGCCGGCATCGATCTCCTGTTTGTACTGGCTGAATGTAAATCCCTGGGTGTTCCCGTCTAAGCCATAAATAAGCTGCGTACAGTTTGAGGTCACGGTATAACCCCGCGATTCATAAAATTCGCGCATTCCCCTGCATCCGTCTTTGTGACCTGCCGGGGCCGAGTAATTACAGGTGATGGCGCCATTGGTATAAAAATAAAAGGTGGTGCTTCCGTCTTTATTGCCAAGCGCCGACTGGTTGGTGCCCATGTAATCGCCGGTACAGTCATTCCAGGTATGCTGAGCCCATCCGTTGGTAATATACGGGTCGTTGGCCGCACTGCCGTATTGAACCCAATAGTCATCCACATTTCCACGGCCCGACCTTCCGTCAACCCCGTTGCGGGTGGCGCTCAGGGGGCATTGTTTCCGGGTCTCCCCGTTTATGATCACCGATCCCCAGGAACTGTTATCCATCGGCATCAATCCGCCCTGAGTGGGACCGGTGTAAATGTTATAGTAGCCGGTTCGATCGTAAAATGCAGCCTGCATGGCAGCCGACGTGGCCGAACAACCAAACGACCAGTCATACGCGGGAACATTTTCCAGCGTAACCGCGGTGGGCGACACCGGTGCAGCAGGCATCCGGAATGAAGCCGGAGGCTTGCCCGGTACCTTTATTTCGGCTACTTCACGACCCGTCGAGTCGATAAAGGTACTGACGATGTTCTTCAGGTTCAACGGTTTTTTTTGCGACATGCAAACCCCCGACCAAACCAACAGGATCATCAGGGTGATGGAAAAGGTAATTTTTTTCATGACGGAAATGTTTGTTGCATACTACTTTTATGGACTCTAAATCAGGGAGGAGTAAGCAAAAAATGAGTCGGTAGATCTATTTGTATAGAAAATGTACGGTCGATACTCCCAAAACAAATATAAGGAAGTTCTGATGAATAGTCAAGAGCCCCGCATCAATTTGTCCTGATTTTCGGAAACGTGGGGTCTTTCAGTATCAAATTCCGAGTTACGAAATATTAAGACATTTTATTTTTGTCCATAAAAAGAATATTAATTTTGACATCAAATGTAATTTTATGCGGGTATCATTAATCTTTCTGGTATGTCTGTTCACAGTTCAAGCGCTGTCGCAGACCAAAGAAATAGAAGATCTTTTACAAAAAGCTAAAACAGCCAACGGTCAGGAAAAAATCAAGGTACTCGACGAACTTTCGAAGAAGTATTCTGCCATCGATCCCCGACAGGGCCTTGAGTATGGCAATGAGGCACTTCAACTAGCCGGAGCCCTGAAACTCCCATCGCTGAAAAGCACCGTGTATCTGAATATCGGTCTTAATTACCTGCGGCTTTCGAAAAGCGATACAGCAAGATTTCTGTTTAATACAGCCTTACGGAATGCAACCTTATTCCGTGACTCAATGGCCATCGCCCAATTTTACCAATGGATGGGACTTTTGTATGAATTCGAGGGCAAACCCGATTCGGCCATTTTGGTATTCAGGAAGCAATTAGAGATATACCGCCTGTTAAAAAATGATAAACAAACCGGAACCACCCTCGAAAACATCGGCACCATCTATCTGAACCGGGGAGAATTCAAATCAGCAACTACCTACCTTCTGGAGGCGAAATCAATCTACGAGAAAACAGGGAAAAAACCCAGCCTGGCGTATGTCTATATGAAGTTAGGGCAGGTTTATTCTGAAACCGGTGATTTTCAGGATGCCGAAAAATGGTTTCAAAAAGCAATTAATGAGTCGGTCGGTCTCAACGACCGGTTAGCTGCCGGTTTTGGGTTTAACAGCCTGGGAATTGTATATAAAAAACAGGGCCGGTACGATGAAGCCCTGGTAAAATTCAACGCTGCCCTGGATAATATCGGGAATTTGACAGCCCCACGACTGTTGCTATCCATTTATGCGAACATGGGGAATGTTTATTTGTCGCAAAAAAAACCGCTCGATGCCATCACCTACCACACGAAATCGATGGAAGTAGCGCAGAAGTTAAAATCGCCCGGTCCGATTGCTATTCAGCAATTCAGTTTGGGGCTGGACCATTTTAATCTGAAAAACTATACCGTCGCCCGATCCTATTATGAAAAGGCGCTCCCGGTGTTTAAAAGTCTCCAATCGAAATCCGATTTGCTGAAGACGTATGAGTCGCTGATTGAGGTAAACAACGCGCTTAAAGATTACCGACAATCGGTTCTTTATTATGATCAGGCAGGACAGCTCAAAGATTCCCTTTACAAAGATGAACTGAACAGCGCCCTCGATTCGCTGAAGGTAAAATTTCATACCGCAGAAACCGACCGTGAAAACATATTGTTAAAACAGGAAACGGAACTTAAAGCTAAAACCATCCGGCAGCAGCGGACCATCATCTTTTCCTCCCTGCTCTTTTTCCTGTTGCTGGTTGCCTTCATCGTTTATATCATACGGAGCCGGCAAAGAATTAAAAAACTGAACGGGGAGTATCTCGAGTTGCTGAAATTCAAGGATACCATGACCCACTTTCTCGTCCATGACCTTAAGAATGCATTGAATACCATTGTTAACATTGAACCCGGCTCAATTGAGCCGGGCGGTATCGTGATGATCAAAAATTCAGGGCGACGGATGCTGAACCTGGTATTGAACCTGCTCGACATCGGGAAGTTCGAAAACAACCGGATGGATCTGGACCTGAAAGCCTCTTCGGTTAACACGCTGATCAGCAATGCCTGTCTCCAGATGCAATATCAGGCCGTAATACGGAGTGTGCGGTTCAGTGCCGATACACTGACAGATTACCAAATCGTTTCGGATCCAGGGATCCTGGAGCGGGTTCTGATCAACCTGCTGGATAACGCGATCCGTTATTCGGAGATGGGTACGACCATCGAAATTACCAAAGAGGTTGTTTCTTCCGCCCGGCTTTGTATCGTGGTAAAAGATTACGGACGGGGAATCCCCGCGGATCTGCTTTCCCGGTTGTTTACCAAATATACCACCGGTGAAATGATCCAGGTCGGAGCCTCGCGTTCATTCGGACTGGGGCTGACCTTTTGCAAATGGGCCATGGAAGCGCAACAGGGTGATATTTCAATCACCTCGGAGGAGGGAAAGGGAACCACCGTCATGATTTTTATTCCCCTCGCGGTAAACCAGGATCCGGTAGTTGCGCCGGATAACCTTTCTGTTAAACCCGATTCGGGTGACCCCGGTGTAATACTGACCCCGGAAGAGGCGCTGCAGTTAAAACCTTACTGCGAACGGTTGAAATCGCAGAGGGTGCATCAAATCACCGACATTAAAGATATTTTGAATGAGATCGGCCAGGATCATTCACCCGGTATCGCCGCCTGGAAAAGATTGGTACTCGGTGCGCTGAATGACTGCAACCAGATCCGCTACAACGAACTCATGAATATAACGGAATAATCTATGGATAAGATCCTTATTGTCGACGATCACGTGGAGAACATTCACCTGATCACCCGGACACTCGAGTCCTCCTTCCTGAAATGCAGGCTTTACCAGGCGACGAGCGCGGGCGCCGCACTCGACCTGTGCAGTCAGATGCTCTTCGACCTCATCATTTCCGATTACAGCATGCCCGGTAAAACCGGGATCGAGCTGATTAAAGCAATCAAATCCGATCCCCGGACGTCACACATCCCCATTATTATTGTCACCGCCGTGATGATCACTCCCGGGGATCTCGAGGTCACGTTGAATTCGGGCGCCCATGATTACATTCGCATTCCTTATGATCCCCTGGAGCTTACCTCGAGGGTCAACGCCGCCCTGACGCTGTCGCGGTGCCATATCAACCAGATCCGGAAGAAAGACCTCGAACTCACCGAAAAAGCCCTGATCCAGGTAAGACACAACGAATTTGATATTGCCCTTGCGAAAGATTTGCAAATATTGCTTGACCTGGTCGACGGCAATGAACCGGCCCGGAATTTTCTCCTTGAAAGAATCGGATCGCTTGAACAGAAGATCAAAGAAGACGGCTGGAAAAGTTTTGAACTTTCCTTCCAGAATATTCATGCCGGATTCATCACGAACCTCCTTCGGGCCCATCCCAACCTGACCCCGGGTGAACTGCGGCTCTGCATGCTCCTGAAACTGGGGATGACCACCAAGGATATCTCCGCCATGCTCTATCTTACCCCCGAAAGTCTGAAAGTAGCCCGGTGCAGACTCCGAAGCAAGCTCTCCATGAGTGAGGAGACTGGATTTCAGAGTTATCTCGCGGCATTCTGATAACACAGCCCTCAATTCCGGTCAGCCGCTCCTGCGCGGCTGATCCGGCCTGATTTAAAGTCATCCTAATTTTCCCCTTATCCGGAACCATTCCACAAGGTACCGGCCCGACCCGGCGCCCGGTTGTTAACCTTTTGCTAACCTTATGATAATCAAAATGTAACAATAACATTTCTATATTTGAAATTCTCAAACGAATTAAATTATAATAAATATAAGTTGTTCATTAACATTAATTTAAATCAGTCAGCATGAAAAAAATTCTATCTGTTTTGGCAGTGCTCTTCATGAGCCTCCTCGCATTCCAGGTCATGGCACAGACCTATGTCCCGATAACCATTTCATCGGGATTCAACCAGGATATTATCGCAAACGGCAATTCCAGCGCCGATGCATCAACATCGACTTACTTCGATCATCCCAACAGCCGGGGCGTCTATTATTCGCAGGATTTCTATCCCGGATATACTCCTCCCTGCGGAGGACTTCCGAACAGTGGTTCCATTAACAGTGCGAATATACCGGGTGTCAATTATCAGTTAGCCAACTATTCCGGAAACAACTGTCTGCTGCTTGTCAACCAGTACGATAACGGCACCCTGTCATTTTCTACTGCGGGATGTTACGAGCGTATCTCCCTCTGCGCCGCAAGCGCCGTCTCTCCTTCCGGTACCGTTGATTTTGAAGCCGAGCTGAACTTCAGTGATGGCAGTCATTCGACCTATAACTTTCAAGTTCCCGATTGGTTTGCAGGCAGCTCCACCTCCTATTGTATCCAGAATCTCGGGAGGACTTATCGGTCAGGAGGGGTTGGTTGTTCTCCCGGTCAATTTGACGGTTGTCTCTGTTCCGGGAGTTACATTTGCGCTCCAACACCAATCTGCCCCT
>JAQWBQ010000116.1:5031-7136 GCA_028706295.1 Bacteroidales bacterium | reverse complement strand
TGATTTGGTGACAATGCACACTTTCCCGTATTTTGCTACTTTGATTGCAAAGGTCAACCCGGCAATTCCAGATCCAATAACCAAAAAATCAACATGTTTTCTCATAGAAAATTTATAAGTCGAGTAACAGCCTGACGGGATCGATCCCGCCGGTCAGGAGTAATTCAGGAGTTTCGAGGAGTTCTTTTATCTTTACGAGAAATCCTACCGATTCACGCCCGTCGATCACCCGGTGATCGTACGACAGGGCAATATACATCATCGGTGCGATGATCACCTTCCCATCGCGGGCAACCGGTCGTTCCTGAATTTTATGCATTCCCAGGATTGCGCTTTGGGGAGGATTGATGATCGGGGTCGACATCAGGGAGCCGAAAACCCCGCCGTTGGTGATGGTGAAAGTCCCGCCTTTCATATCATCCAGGGTGATTTTATTATCACGGGCTTTTCCGGCCAGCTCTTTGATCTTCCGTTCAATCTCCGGAAGGCTCATCAATTCTGCATTACGGAGGACAGGAACAACAAGCCCTTTCGGAGCGCTCACAGCGATACCGATATCCACGTATCTGGGTGTTACCAGTTCATCACCATCGATCTGAGAATTGATCAGCGGGAATTCGGTGAGGGCTGTTGTGACCGCCTTGGTGAAGAACGACATCAGCCCGATCCCTACGCCGTGGTGTTCCTTGAATTCCGTGGTGTATTGTTCTTTGATTTTCAGGATCGGTTCCATGTTTACCTCGTTGAAGGTAGTGAGCATGGCGGTCTGGTTCTTTACCGAAACCAACCGTTCGGCAAGTTTAATGCGGAGGGTGGATAGTTTTTTTCGGTCTGATTCCCTTGAAATCCCTGTCGTTACAGGCTCAGATGTAGTTTTGCGTTTCCGGATAAATGATTCAATATCTTTACGGGTGATTTTTTTCCCGGGGTAAACAGCGGCGATATCAGCGGGGGAGAGGTCATGGTCCTGAATGATTTTTTTTGCCAGCGGAGAGGCGTTAAATGATTCGGGAATGTTATTTATACCTGGTGTTTGATCGACCGGATAAGAATCTTTAACCGCAGGATTATCCTTCTTTTCAGGAACCACAACGGGAGGTAATTGGCCTGTTTCCGGTTTCTTTCCGCTGTCGGGCGTAGGTTCAATGGTGGCAATAACCGAGCCCACGGCAACCGTTTCGCCTTCCGGAACCATTATTTTCAGCGTTCCGCCCTCGGGAGCGGCAATAGGGAAGGAGGCTTTGTCGGAGTCGATTTCAACAATTTCCTGATCCTTCGCGATGGTCTCACCATCAACGGCCAGCCATTTCGCGATCTGCACCCGGGTAATCGATTCACCCGGACTGGGAACTAGAATCTCAATATGCATCCGGCATTTGGTTTAATCTGAAACAATACCTTATTTTTTATTTTTTCCTCTGACTTCTTTCAGCGAATCAATTTTAGCCTGGTCGGGTGCGGGGTGATCGATCCCTGTCGTCTTGGGTTTAGGCGGAGGTGTTTTGGGTGAGCAACTGAACAGGAAAAAGACCAGACAGAGGCTAACCGGCAATAACAAGTTTCTCATTCTTAATAATTTTGTTGTTGGTTTTCAGGATCAGAAAATAGGCACCAGGACTCAGATTTGATTTATTAAAGGAGAAGTGGTTCTTTCCCTGCCGGCCTTTCCCGGAGTAAAGGTCTCTTACCGTTTTGCCTGTGGCGTCGGTTATGGTAATGGTTAATTCAACCGGCTCCTGCAGTTCGAATTCAATGGCAAAAAGATCCACGACGGGGTTGGGAATCAGCTTCAGCCGGGTATTCTGATTCGAATTGTCGGCAAGACCGCTGGCCGTTCCGTATATTTCCGCGATCCAGGTATCCCAGTAATTTGAGGCGTTGCCGTACATACCGCTCATCCACACGGTTGGCCGGCTTGCATTGTTTTTCCTGCACGTCCCGCTGTAGTCGCCCCACCGTTCCGGATCGCCGGTATAATAAACATAGGATGAGCCTGCCATAACCTGGGTTGAGGATGACCAGTTCATATCTTGATCGCAATTCACGACCCGT
Source organism: Bacteroidales bacterium (assembly GCA_028706295.1). GTDB lineage: Bacteria > Bacteroidota > Bacteroidia > Bacteroidales > FEN-979 > CAIVAT01. The sequence goes on along the minus strand of JAQWBQ010000116.1, from coordinate 5,084 downwards.
ATGGAGGGGTATTCCGATGAATTGGATTTCAGGAAGCCGATCATGACCGATTG
>JAQWBQ010000116.1:0-4931 GCA_028706295.1 Bacteroidales bacterium | reverse complement strand
TCGCATACCCCTTCTATTTCGGGATCGTTGATAAACGACAGCAGGTCTTTATAGTACAGGTTCTGTCCCTGGGTATTATCGACTTCGATGGTGGTATTGGCTACGCTGACAATTATACCTCCATTGGAGATTGCGATGGAATTATCAAGGGGGGAGAATCCGGAATTTCCGTTTCCGGCGAAATTGGATCCGATGGTTGGCACAACCGATTGAGTGGCATTTTCAACTTCATTCCCTTTGTGTTTCTCCGATTCCATTTTGATTTCCATCCGTTGTTCTTTCAGTTGCCTGATCCGGGCATCCTGTGTGGAGCGGTGAATAACGCGTACCGGTGCCAGGAGAGGGCGCCATTGCAAATCGTTGGTGGGGGTGTTATTCAATCCTGAACAGGGGGTTGTAATGATTTCTGATTTTGTCGCGTATCCATCGGGGGGTTGTTGCCGTTGAATAGACACCTTGCTATGTTGACCCAGCGTAAAAAGGGCGCAACATATGATCAGAAACAAAGTGAGAGATAATTTTTTCATGGGAACCTCCGGTTAATTTAAAACAAATATAATCATTTTGCGGATCAGATCAATTTATCTTCATGGTCGGCACAATGTAACCTGCAGGAGCGGTTAGCATGTTCGCAGGTACATCTGCCCAGGGCTTTGTCGACGATCAGTTTCTGCTGGATTTTATGAAGTCGCGATGATCCCGTTGCAGGGCTGCCGGTAGCGGGCCGCGCAACATGGTGCAACCTGACCTCTGAAAAATTAAGGAGGATGTGTTTCCAGGCTCCCATGTTCACCGGTTCCTCCTGGGCCCATTCGAAGTGTACGGCTTGGGTGTACCGGCGGATGGCCAGCCGGATCTCCTCTTCCGGTAACGGATAAAGTTGTTCTATCCGGATCAGGGCGGTCTCCGTATTCCCCTGTTTTTCCCTTTCTTCGAAAATGTCGTAATAGACCTTGCCGGAACACAGAACGACTCTTTTTACCCCGGATGGATCGGGGTTGTTTTCATCGATCACCGGCTTGAAACTACCATTCGTGAATTCCGAAAGCGAGGATACACAAAGGGGATTACGCAACAGGCTTTTCGGCGTAAAAACCACAAGGGGTTTGCGGAAGGGCCATTTCAACTGTCGCCGGAGGAGGTGGAAAAAGTTGGCAGGGGTGGTGCAGTTGGCAATCTGGATGTTCTGGTGCCCGCATAGGGAGAGGAAGCGTTCGAGCCGGGCTGATGAATGTTCCGGGCCCTGACCTTCGTATCCGTGCGGGAGCAGGAGCACCAGGCCGTTCATTATTTTCCATTTATCTTCGGCGCTGCTGATGTATTGATCGATGACGATCTGGGCGCCGTTGCTGAAATCGCCGAACTGGGCTTCCCAAAGGGTCAATGCTTCGGGTGCGGCCAGCGCATAACCGTACTCAAATCCCAGTATCCCGTATTCGGAAAGCAGTGAATTAAGAATGGTGACGGGTGCCTGAGCGGGTGAAATATGTCGTAGGGGTGTATATTTTTCCTCGGAATCCTCGACGGTCAGCACCGCGTGCCTGTGGCTGAAGGTTCCGCGCTGGCTGTCCTGACCGCTTAACCTGACCGGATGGCCCTCTTCGGCCAGCAATCCGTAGGCAAGCAATTCACCCATAGCCCAGTCAAGCTTTCCCTGTTCCAGCATCCGTTTCCGGTCATCCTGCATTTTAATGATCTTTCTGAAAAAAGTCTTTCCTTCAGGCAGGTCCGTGAGTTTTAATCCGGTTTCAAGAAGCTTTTCGAGGGGAACGGATGTTTCGGGCGAGTGCCGGAAATCGTCGGGAACAGCTTTCCGGTAGGAAGACCATTCTTTTTCGAGAAAAGGATCGATATCGCCTTTTTCAATCGTTTTTGCTTCTTCAAATCCTTCTTCGAAAAATGATTCGGTGGTTTTCCTGATCTCTTCGAAATTCAATGGCTTCAATGCCTGTTCACGTTCCAGTTTTTCGAGGTAGATCTCGAGCGGATCGGGATGTTTTTCGATGATTTTATACAGAATGGGCTGGGTGAACCTGGGCTCGTCACTTTCATTGTGTCCGTACTTCCGGTACCCCAGCAGGTCGATGAAAATATCCTTTTTGAAAATAGCCCGGAATTCCATTGCCAGGCGAACCGCGTACACCACTGCTTCCACATCATCGGCATTCACATGGAAAATGGGAGCCTGGATGGTTTTCGCGACATCGGTGCAGTAAATACTCGATCTTCCGTCGAGGTAATTGGTGGTAAATCCGATTTGGTTGTTAACCACGATATGGATGGTTCCGCCTGTTTTATAACCCTCCAGTTCCGACATCTGGATCAATTCGTAAATAATGCCCTGACCCGAGATGGATGCATCGCCATGGATCAGGATCGGCGCGATCCGGTTGAAATCGCCGTTCCACGACAGATCGATCCGGGCGCGGGCGAGGCCTTCCACGACGGTATCGACGGTCTCGAGATGGGAGGGGTTGGGCGTCAGGGTCAGCCTGACGGAAGCGCCATTGCCGGTCGTTATCTCATGGGAATATCCCAGATGGTATTTGACATCGCCGAGCAGATCCTCATCATGGTACTCCTTTCCTTCGAATTCAGAAAAGATCTGTTTATACGGCTTCTGCAAAATGTTACCCAAAACATTGAGCCTGCCCCGGTGCGACATGCCCAGGATAAACTCGGATATACCGAGTTCTGCTCCTTTCCGGACGACTGCATCAAGCGCGGGGATCAGGGATTCGGCTCCCTCGAGTGAAAAACTTTTCTGCCCGGGAAATTTTTTGTGGATGAACTTCTCAAAGATTACGCCTTCGGCAAGTTTCTGAAGGATGTTACGCCGTTCCTCCACTGAAAAGTCAGGTCGGTTCCTGTTGGATTCCATTTTATCTTTCAACCATGATACGATCTCCGGCTTCCGGATATAAAAATATTCGACTCCGATCGATTGGCAGTAGGTTTGTTTCAGGGCTTCAATGATTTCGGAAAGCCTGGCATTCCCCAACCCGATCTCTTTTCCTGCCTGAAAGGTCTTGTTCATATCTTCAGCTGTCAGGCCGAAATGCTCAATGTCGAGCGTTGGCTCATATTTTCTTCGCGTCCTTACCGGATTGGTCCGGGTGTAGAGATGCCCCCTTTGCCTGTAGGCGGTGATCAGGTTCACCACCTTAAATTCATTGGGGTAAATATAAGCTTCCCCTTTTTCAGCTTTATAATTCGTCTGGCAAAATTCAAATCCTTCAAAAAATTTTCTCCAGCTCTCCTCGACCGACGACGGGTCATTTTTAAATTGTTCGTACAACCCGTCGATTACCGAATGATCCGGTTGATTCAGGTAATTAAACTTATCCATAGGCAAAAAGATCGATTATCGCATCAAATATAGATAATATGATGCTTCCATGCGAACGCGCACAGCTGATTTTCTCTTTTAACCCGAGGAGCCTTTGATATCCAGTGAAATATTAGTAATTTTGCACACCCAAAACATGAGACAGAAAATAATAGCAGATGGAGCACATTAAAGATTACGTCGCAGAGCACAAGGACCGGTTTCTGCAGGAGTTATTTGGCCTGATCCGTATTCCCTCGGTAAGTTCCGTAGCCGATCACAGGGAGGATATGGTCAGGGCCGCCGAATATTGGAGAAAGACCCTCCGCGAAGCCGGTTGTACACGAAGTGAGATATTTCCGACTGAAGGAAATCCTATTGTTTACGGTGAAAAGATCATCGATCCTGCACTACCCACCGTACTGGTATACGGCCATTACGATGTAATGCCGGTCGATCCTGTTGATCTGTGGGAATCATCCCCGTTCAAGCCCGAGGTGCGGGATGGAAAAATCTATGCACGGGGCGCCGATGACGACAAGGGGCAATCGTTCATGCATGCCAAGGCTTTTGAAGCCATGGTACGTACCAATTCACTGCCCTGCAATGTGAAGTTCATGATCGAGGGAGAAGAGGAGATCGGATCCGCCCATATCGGTCCATTCTGTGAGGAATACAAGGAGATGCTGAAATCGGACATCATCCTCGTTTCCGATACCTCGATGATCGGTTTGAAGACTCCTTCGATCACTGTGGGCCTGCGGGGACTGGCTTACATGCAGGTTGAGGTGACGGGTCCCGAATTCGATCTTCATTCCGGAATTTTCGGCGGCGCCGTTGCCAACCCGATCAACATACTCGCGAGGATAATTGCCGCCATGACCGACGATTCGGGAAGGATCACCATTCCCGGTTTTTATGATGAGGTCGTTGTAATTAGTGACCAGGAACGAATAGAGATGGCTAAAGCCCCGTTTGATGAGGAGTCGTATAAACGGAATATCGGGGTGGATGCATTATACGGAGAAAGCGGGTATACTACCAAGGAACGGACCGGAATTCGTCCGACGCTCGATGTGAATGGCATGTGGGGTGGTTATACCTCCGAAGGAACCAAGACCGTCCTGCCCTCAAAGGCCTATGCCAAGATCTCCATGCGGTTGGTGCCCAATCAGAACCATAAAAAGATCAGCGAATTATTTGAACGCTATTTCACATCCATGGCGCCTGAATATGTAAAGGTTAAAGTTGAAGCCTTGCACGGGGGAGAAGCCTATGTTTCGCCCATGGATACCTTCGGGTATCAGGCTGCAAGCAAAGCCATGGAGAAGGTCCTTGAGACCAGGCCGATTCCGGTTCGCAGTGGCGGCAGTATTCCGATTATCCCCCAGTTTGAAGAGATCCTCGGCATCAAATCCATCCTGATGGGTTTCGGGCTGGAATCGGACGCAATCCACTCCCCGAATGAAAATTTTCCGCTGGAGAATTTCTACAAGGGTATTGAAACCATTCCCTGGTTCTACCAGTACTTTACCGAAATGTACCGGAACCGTTAGTTCTTCACGAATTTCATGGTTGATAAGGCATTTCCGTTATCAACCCG
>JAQWBQ010000051.1 GCA_028706295.1 Bacteroidales bacterium | reverse complement strand
TCTTCCATCCTTTCGGAGGCATCGAACCATCCGAGAGCTCTTCACAGATTGCCCCGGCCTTCTTTACTTTTTTCGCGGCATCATAAGTTTCCCATTTCGAAAAATTCACCTTTCCCCGGGCCATGGCACTGCCATCATCTGAATGACAATCCATACATGATTTCTGAAAGACCGAAAAGACACTGTCGGGGATTGTTGTTGAGGGATCCGGGAAAAGCCGATCTTCAGATCCTGAAGCTGTGCCGGGCTTAAATACCAAAAGCGCTGCAGCAACAATGCCAGTCAGGATGAAAAGCATAAATGTTACCTTTTTCATGTGGAGGAATTTTCAACAAAAATAAGGAAAGAAAACTCAAATCCGATGACTATTTTACCAGATCGAAAGGGCCCTGCTCCATTCCGAAATATTCCCTGACGGCAAAATTCATATCCCCGATCGGAAGGCGGGATTGAACGGTGAAACGCCTGACCGAGGACAACCAAATCTGACGCAGGTATCCGATGATCTCTTCACCGGTTTCCGGAAGAGTCACGGAATCCCAGTCAACCGGATAAACATGGAATCCTTCTCCACTGTTCTGGCCTTTTTTCCCGGCATTTACAAGGTTGCTGAGTCCACTGATAAAGGGTTGATAATAAGCTTTATCGGAATAGTTGTTTACATAATTTCGCACCGAAATCAACATGGTATCCAAACCAACGCTGTCACAAAAATCGAAGATGCCAAAAGTGAAAAGTTTCGTTTTTACCAGTTTATCCATCTGGAGACGGGTACAATGTCCATCCGTCACGATCCGCAGGGCTTCAACCTGAACATCGAGGCAGATTTTGTTCAGAACAAAACTGGTTCGTTCACCGAGAAGCAGATAATGCCGGCCGATCTGGTCGAGAAAATGTTCGATGACGGACCGTGTTTCTTCGCCGGTTTGATCGGCCAGGGTGACTTCGACAATGTTTTTCAGGGATACGGGATAAAAAAAGTGCAGGCCTGCCATGGTTTTCAGTCGTCCGGGATCGGGCGAAAGTGCCGATGGGATGAACGATGAAGAGTTGGATGTGAGGATAGATCCGGGTTTGACAATCCGGTCGAGGGTTTTGAATAACTGTTGTTTCAGGGCCAGATCTTCAGGTACCGCCTCAATGACCATATCGCAGTCGGCAAGGGCAGCAGGGTCAACGGTAACGGTTGTTTTAATGATTCTCCGGTACGAGGGATCATCAATAATTCCCAACTTCCGGGAACGGTCGGCCCGCCTGATCATTTGTTTTTTAATCGTTGCAATATCGGCATCCGGATTACAAAGCCAGGTAAGTGTGAACGGAAAATCCAGCAGGTACTGGCAAATGGAGCTTCCCATCTTTCCTTCACCAATGATCCCGATATGATGTATCTGTTTCATTTTATATTCACTTTCCAGGGACCCTGGTCCTGTTGTAAAATCATCTTTCGGTAGAAATCCATATTTTTCCAGTGTTTCCGGATGTGTCGGTGGTAGCCCAGCATGGACAGCAGAAACCCGAGGCCTTTATCGATGGCGACTTTTTTTTGCCGGATAAGCTTCAGGATAAACCAGAACAGGAGCCGTCGGTCGCGGTCGCGGGTAAAAACGTACTCCTTTACGGTTATCCAGGACAGCCTCACTTTGGTTATGGCCGGGATGGCTCCCCCTTCCCGGATGAATGCGCCATTGCCGAGGAGCGCAGTTCCTTTGTCCCTGATGACGGGGTAGGAGTAAAGACGGGTCACGGTTTCCATATACTTGTCGAAGATCCCGATCTGCGACATATTCATATAGTGAAGCGTAGGAAAATGACCAACCCCCATCTCGGTATCGCAATGGGGAATCCGCCCCTCTTTTTGATACCGTTCAAACAAAGCTGTTCCGGGAGGAGCGTTCAGCAGGTGAAGGTTTACATTGGGAAGGTGGTGCTCCAGGGTGAAAGCAAAAATGCGGTCAAATTCTTCCAGGGTGTCGTTATCGAAACCGACAACAAAACTGGCGTTTATGTGGATCCCTGCAGCATGGATTTTTCTGATGGCTTCGGCATAGATGGTTCCGCCTTTGTTATGATGCTTTTGCGCATGGTCGAGGCTGTCGGGATTGAGCGATTCAAATCCGATCAGAATATTGAAACACCCTGCTTCAGCCATCAGCCGGAGGAGTTCTTCATCGGTGGCTACATCGAGGCTGCACATGCATCCCCAGGAGATTTTCAACGGGATGATGGCTTTCATCAACTCCTTCGCATACCGTTTGTTGATGGTCAGGTTGTCGTCGACAAAGAAAAAATACCTGGAAGGCGCTGCTTTGATTTCCTCAACTACGTTACTGATTTCACGATAGCGCATCTTCCTTCCGAAGATTTTTGAGACAAGGCAGAAATCGCAGTTGAACGGGCACCCCCGGGAAACCTGGATGGCGACCTGGAAAATGCGTTTCATGTTTACCAGATCCCATCGAGGCGCTTTTTGAACCTTGTAGTCGGTGAAACCTGGAGCATCATAGATTTGTCTCATGGCCCCCGATTCAAAATCGTGCAGGCATTCTTCCCATTTTCCCTCAGCCTCACCGACCACAACACTGTCGCCATGTTTCAGCATTTCGGCGGTGTTATAGGAAGCATAGGGTCCGCCAAAAACGACTTTTGATCCAAGTGACCGGAAATGGTCTCCGAGTTCGGATGCCCTGACAGCCGTAGCGGCAAGGGTGGTTATTCCAACGATATCGGGCTTGATATTCCGTGGCAGATCCTCTACCTCCTCATCATAAATGTGGATCTCATAGTGAGCCGGAGTCAGCGCTGCCACGGTGGGAAGCGCCAAAGGGATCATCAGCCGCCGTTTTCCAAACATCCGGGCAAGTTCGCTGTGCGCCGGATAGTTGATAAACCGCTGCCGGGGGGAGATGAGAAATAATATGTGTTTTCCGGATGAATTCAAAGATTAAAGTTCAAAGATCAAAGCAGGGATTAGTTAATAGGGATTAGCGATTAGGGAAAGAATCAATTCATAATCTTCACATTCTCAAATCTTCAATTTTTCAATCGTAAATCATGTCAATCGTAAATAAATTTTCACATTAGCATATTTTCAATCAGTCATTCAGTCAATCAGTCATTCAGTCAATCAGTCATTCAATCAATAATGAAACAAAAGGTTACAGTTGTTTCAGAATATATCCCGCCTGCATAAATTTGCTGACTTCGGTGACAAAACTCAGGATGATATCACCGGGAATAAGATGCTCCTCCTTCCTTATTTTATCGAGGCACAGAAGCGCCATCGGAGGGCCGATATAGCCCATAGTCTGCATTTTGGTGTAGAGGGTCACGCGGTCAATGCCAAGCGCTTCACACTCATCCATGACCAGTCCGGAGATGTGTTTCGAAGGAAAATTGACCTGAAAAAAGCGGATCTTTTTCAGATCAATGGGGTGCCTTGTTAGCATTCTCCGAAGCCCTTTAACGAACACCGATCCATCGGGGTCATGAAAATTTGCCCGCAATTCTTCCTGGAAAAGTTGTGACAGATGGTGGTACCCCGATTCAAACTCTTTCTTAGGATTCATAAAGTAGGCAGGCCTTTTATTGCCCATGGCGGAGGGCTTTTTCCCTCCGACGGATTCAATGTAGGTATCCTCGACGACCAACCCCCTGTAATCCGGTGGCACCGCTTGAAGCACCAGCGCGGCAGCCCCGTCGCTCAGGAAATAACGGAGAAACAACGATTCCCTGGTAATAAGCGGCTGATTATAGTACTCGGCTACCAGTTCTGAAGAGGAGATGTTGGCGGAGATCACCAGTGCAGTCTTGTACCTGCCGTTCCGGATCATGTCGCATCCCAGCATCAAAGCTTTGTAAGCTGAGGTACAGTTTGCATGTACGGATATCTCGGCACAGTGTTCAATACCGAGCGCCTCCTGGATCCGGACGCTTGCAGTTGGCATCTGATCCTGGTGCGGACTGCCATATGCAATAAAATCAATATCACCGGGAGCAATACAGGCGTCCTCAAGGGCTTTCCGTGCCGCTTTGACCGCCATGGTCACATTGTCGTCGGTGAACTGCCGTGTAACCGGATCTACTGCAAAATGATAAAACCCGACTTCAACAAGTTCCTGCATCAATGGTCTGATGCGGTTGAACCAACGAATAACCCTTGACGGTGCGGCAGTGAGTTCACCGAGGTAGCGATCGACCTGATCAGGCTGAACAGGAGGCCCCGGCAGATAGGAACCGCTGCCGGTAATGGCTGCAAGACATCCTTCAGATCGGTTCACGCTGGTCATTTGTCGTTTGTTTTAAGCTCTTTACAATTTCTGGTGATCACCCCGTTTGATGCTTTGATCCTTCGGTAATTACTAAGCGTCAGTTTCTTCAATTCGCGGTCGTGGACCCCGGGAAGATGAAGGATCAGATCATGGCAGGCGTTGAGAAGTTCTGAGCGGGGTACGGTCAGGTCGACCAGACCCATCTCAAGCGCGTCAGAAGCCTGAAATGTACAGCCTCTCAAAACATATTCCACGGCTCTTGATTTGCCGGCCAGTTGGGCAAACCTTTGAATGCCTCCCAAACCGGGCATCAATCCGAATGTCGATTCTGGCAGGCCCAATACTGCATCATGGGTGCAGATCCTGAAATCACAGAAGAGGGACAGCTCAAACCCGGATCCGATACAGACACCTGAGATCGCGGCAATTACAGGCAGGTTCAACTGTTCCAGAGCCAGAAAGGAGTTGTAATTTTCCGGAAGAAACGGTGGAACTGAACAGGTCGTATCTTCTCCGGATACAATCTGTTGCACCCGATCTATTTCGGATAGCAGGGAATCGAGGTCCGAACCGGAGGAGAAGTGTCTCCCTGCCCCGTGAATGATGACTGCCTTCAGTCCGTCGAATCTGTCAGGATTGCCGATCCACTCTTTGAATTCATTAAAAAACCGGAACGACATTGTGTTGGATGGCGGCATGTTCAGGATCAGATTGCCGATGCCGTCACTCCGGGTCCAGGAGAGGGTGTTATGGGATTGGAAATTCGTCACGAACATTCCTCGGTTTTCCGGCGGAGCAGCTCCGCTGCCGCCAGTGAACAAAAACTCCGGATCTCTTCGGCATATGCATCCGCGGGAGTGAGTTTGCCAACATTGTTGAGGGTTCGCATTACAGCTTTGATGACCCTCAGCGATCTTCCGGATGTCATCTTCATCATCAGTTTCAAACCTTCTTCCCGTGCTGCATTGGCTGGCGCCAGACGGTCGACAATCCCCAGCTTCAATGCTTCCTCGGCGTTAACCATATCGCCTCCCAAAATCAGGATCAGGGCGCTGATTTTTGTAGTAAGCGCGTCGGTTCTTTTAATTCCGCCAAGACCGGGAATCAGGTTGTGGTTGACCTCGGGGAAGGCAAAAAGTGCATTTGCCGCGGCAATCCTGATGTGACATGCCAATGCGATCTCAAGGCCGCCGCCAAAACAAATCCCGTTGATAGCAGCGATCACGGGAATATCGAGGTTCTCAATGATCGAGAGCGTGCTTGCTCCCCGATCCATTCGGTAATGAAGATTGCCCGGATCCTCACTCTGGGAATAAAGCTTCGACAGGTCAGCGCCTGCGCTGAAGTTACGGCCCGCTCCGTGAATGATCAATCCCTTCGGCTCATCCCGCTCAAGGATAGCCGTCAATGTTTCAGGATCCAGAAAGTCGGGAGCCGGAAGCAGATTCCCGGGAGAACCGCAAAGGGTAAATACACCAATACGGTCGGTCAGCTCGTAACGGAGGTTTTCTGACACCATCATACGCTCCTGGGGTTAATTGCATCGAGTATTGCTGTTGGAATATCCTGTGGCATGCGGTCCCCGTCAATAAAAATCAGTTTAGTCTCTGCCCTGGCAGCCTGTAACCCGGTTGTGCAGTTCAATAATTTTTGCTGAAAGACCAGGTAAGGACCTTCATGACGGCATTGAGAATCTACCTTAAGTTCATCGAAAATTCTTACCTCCCGTTGATACCGCACGTGAATGTCGGTGACGACGGCAACGACCGCCAGCTTTTCAAGAAGTTCCAACAAACCGAGCGCCCTGAAAAACTCCCATCTGGCATGTTCAAAATAGTTCAGGTAGACGGCATTGTTGATATGGCCGTATGAGTCGAGTTCATAGCCTCTGGCTGTAAAAGTCAGGGAAATCGTCAGGTGATTCATGGGGTTGGAGAAAAATGTCCTTTGAATTTAAGAAAGATAACGGGGCCGGCCATTATCGTTGCATTCACGTCCACCTCAAGGGTTTCCGTCCTGCGAATCCGAAGGTCCACCTCCAATTCGGGATCTTTTCCCGGATCGATCATCCTGAGAAATTTGATCTGGTCGGCAGCAGTGAGGCGGAGCGGAACCTGAAGTTGTTCTTCCAGAAGTTCATGAATCATCCGGATCTGGCATACCCCTGGTACTACCGGATTTCCGGGGAAGTGCCCTTTATAGATCGGATGTTCTGAATTAAGGGTCAGGATGAATTTCAACACGGGATCAGTTGCAGCGGCATCCGTTTTTTCAGCGGGGCGAAGGGAAAAAAAACTGTTTTTGAGCATAATCAGTGTTCTCGGCGCAAGAGGCAAAATTACAGAAAATATAGTGTGTTTTTTTTTGTTCGGGTATTCATTGGAAACTTTTTGTACTTTTAACAAGAGAATGCATAACAGAAAAATCTACACATGGTAAGCGAGAGGTTAAAAGAGAAACCGAGGATTCTTTTTGCAGAGGATGTGATGATCCATCACAGGATGGCCGTGGAAATTCTGCATTCCGAGCACTTGGAATTTGAAGCGTTGCTGGTCGGTACCCGCGAGGATTATATCCGTGCACTCGATGAGTTTCGTCCCGATCTGGTGATTACGGATTACCAGATGCCTGGATTCAATGGCATGGATGTCATTCATTTGACGATGAACCACGATCCTACTTTGCCTGTGATCGTACTCACGGGATCGATCAGTGAAGAAGTTGCCGTGGAGTGCATGCGGCAGGGCGCCATCAACTATGTTCTCAAGGAAAACCTGATAAGGCTGCCCTTTGCCGTTAATGAAGCCATTGAGAAAAAGGTTGCGCTCATTGAGAAGACCAAGGCTATGCAGGCATTGACGGAAAGTGAGTCAAAGCTTCAGACCATAACCAATGCCGCAGGCGATGCCATTGTGATGATGGACGACCGGGGCCGGATTTCTTTTTGGAATCCGGCTGCTGAAAGGATTTTCGGTTACCGCGAAGCGGAAGTTATCGGAAAGGATCTGCATGCCTTGATCTCTCCGCCTGAGTTTTATCAGGACTTTGCGGAGCACTTCAGGAATTTCCGGGAAACCGGAACTGGCAATGCCATCGGTCAGCCCCGCGAACTTGAGGCCGTTAACAAGGAGGGTAAACGCTTTTTTATCTCCCTGAATCTTTCGGCTGTGAAGATCAAAGAAATGTGGCATGCAGTAGGGATTATTTCTGATATCACCGTCCGGCGCAAAGCGGCTCAGGAACTTCTGGCGGCCAAGCAGCGGGCCGAAACGAGCGACAGGCTCAAAACGGCATTTATCAACAACATCTCCCATGAGGTGCGGACCCCGCTGAACGGGATTCTCGGATTTGCCGATCTGGTAACCCAGTCCGACTTACCCGAACAGGAAAAGAGAAGCTACTACTCCATGATCAAATCGAGTAGTAAGCGGCTTCTCGATACCATGACCAGTTACATGGATATCTCCATGATCGTGACCGGAAACATGCAGATCCAGGAAAAGAGCTTTGACCTGAATCAGTTAATGAGATCGGTTTATGAACAGTACCGGCCGTCGTGTGAAATTAAAAACCTCCTCTTTACCCTTAAAGTCCCCGAACCCGGAAAGCCCTTCCGGATTGATTCCGATCCGGCGTTCCTCACAAAAATACTTTCACATCTGCTCGAAAATGCGTTGAAGTTCACATTCAGCGGTTCAGTCACCATGGGATATGCAAAAACCCGGTCGGCGCTCAATTTTTTTATAACAGATACCGGCATTGGCATCAGCACGGAGATTCAACCCCAGATTTTCGATTCGTTCATGCAGGAAGAACATTCACAGACACGTGGCTTCGACGGTAGCGGACTGGGTTTATCCATTGTACAGGGTTTGATCAATCTTTTAGGGGGAGAGGTTGTGCTGAAATCAGAAAAAGGTAAGGGATCGACTTTCTTTTTCACCATACCCTATAAGGTCCCACAAGAAGCCAGGAAACCGGTGCAAAAACCTGAGCCGGTTGCGGACCCCACCCGGAAGACTGTTATCCTGATTGCTGAGGATGATGAACCCAATTATTTGTTTTTGAAAACTTTACTAAAACGAAGGGGATATGAAATCCTTTGGGCACCCAACGGCAGGGAGGCTGTTAAAATCAGTACGGAACGCGACGATATTAGTTTGATCCTGATGGATATCAAGATGCCCGAAATGGATGGACTATCTGCAACAAAGCTGATCAAGTCAGAAAAACCGGCTATCAGTATTATTGCCGTTACCGCCTTTGCCATGAGCGGTGATGAGCAAAAAGCCCTCGATGCGGGTTGCGACGATTATTTACCCAAACCCATCATGGAAGAATTCCTGCTCAACAAGATCAGGAAGTGTATTCCGGAGTGATTTTGTTACTCCTTGAATGCGAGAAGCGCCATTGATTTTTCATTCAGTTCACCGAAGGAGATAGATAGGCTTTCAATTGCCGCTGAGACCTCTTTTGACATCTCTGTCGTTTTGTTGAATTCTTCTCCGGCGGTTTGAATGTTGCCGATGATTTTATCGAAGAGGTTTTCAATTTCGGCAAGGTAGGGTCTGATTTTATTTGACTCTTTATTGGAATCATAAGCCAGACGTTTTACTTCAGATGCCACGATTCCGAATCCCTTTCCCGTCTGGCCGGCTTTTGCGGCTTCGATGGCCGCATTGACTGAAAGTACCTTTGTTTGCTGGGAAATTTCGTTCAGGGTCTCGGCAATGGTATCGAAATCCTGGATCAGGTTCGCGTTCTCACGGATCAGGCGGTTTAAACCTGAAAATTCCTTGTTCAACGATTCCGACATGGTACACAGCCGCGAGGAGATAGCTCTGATGGTATCGGCGCTGGTGGCAAGATCGTTCACAGTTCCCGTGAGCGTTTCGGCCGTGTTCAGGATCAGCGACCGTGTGAAATAGTGACAATTCTCGGGTTTGTTCAACCCGTTGTATATGGCCACCGCCATCTGTTCACAACTGCCATAACCGCATGAAGAACAATTGTAATGATCCGCATCGGAAAACTTGTTCATCCGTTTATAGATGGTCTCAAATTCGAGGGGCCCCGGGATACGGATGGTAAAATTGTCATGGTGGTTCACATAATCCCTGCTGTAAAGGTTTTCATCAAAAAACCTGTCCAATACCCGGTTAAGACGGTGTCTTCCCTGATATTTTCTTACCGGGTTTCCTGTACCGTATTGTTGCTGAACTTCGCGGTTACGTTTTTCAACATAATATTCGATCAGGTCGGGCGATTCATCCCGGTTCAGGGTGCCAGGCCCCCCGTTGCATCCCATCTCGCAGTTCAGGCAGTCGATCAGAAAGGGTGCAAATCCTTTGTCGATCATCTCGGGTAATTTTTTCAGATAACCATATACCACGGAGGGTCCCTCAATTTTCCGGGTGACGTTGATCAGATCCGGGTGGTCGCGCAAAGCCGTCCGGAGCAATCCGCCGGGAGTCGAAAATAACACGGCCCTCTCGGCAGGAGGATTATCAAATTCAACTTCGGGGTAATCAGCAAGCGAAATTTTATGAGCCTGTAAATAGGAATTCAGGGTTTTGATGGTAACGGTGTAATCGCCGAGCTTCAACTCATCGAACTCCCGGCGCTTTGCGGCACAGGGCGCAATGAATACGAATTTATGACCTTGATAGTCGTGGTAAAATTCACGAACCATTTTAATGGTGTGTATCACCGGACTGTCGGCAGGCGCCAGGTAAGGGATCAGTTCGGGCTGATAAAGTTCAATGTAGGTGACGATGGCCGGACAGGGTTGCGAAATAATAGTTTTAGGGTTGTGTTTGCCGGCATACTCTAAATAGGATTTGATGGTCAGTTCGGCGCCGAAACTCACATCAAACACAGCCTTTATCCCGATTTTTTTTAAAAATCCGTTCAACCGGAGGTACTGATCCCGGAAATTGGAGGCAGCCGAAGGAGCCACGACCGCAACCATGGGTACTCCCTGATCCAGATCATGAAAAAAAGCATCCAGATCGTCCAGGTATTTCCGGGCATCATGGGTGCAGGCATCAATACAACTTCCGCAGGCAATGCAAAGATCGGCGTTAACGGAGACATGATTTTTGCTTCCGTCGTTGCAAAACTTTACCGGACATACCGTTATACAGGCATGACAGTTGACACATTTATCCTGATCAACCTCAATTACGGGAACAAGTCGGGTTTGCATATTTTCAAAATATAGGCAAAGTTAACAGCATTGGCTTTACAATATCAATTTTTCACTACCTTTATCGTAAAATTAATACTGCCGAATGCAAAACAACGAAATCTTTTGTTTCCGGATTGAACACCAGCGGTATGCATTCCCGCTGGCAAGCGTCGACAGGGTTTTACAGGCTACTTCAGTGATCAGGATCCCGAATTCACCTTCGCTGATCCATGGCGTGGTCGATTATTTCGGAACCCTGATACCGGTCCTCAATTTCAGGAAGAGGCTTGGCTTACCGGATCGGCCGATCGGTATTGATGATTATTTTATTGTGGTTGATACCCCGAAAAGAAAACTGGCTGTCGTAATCGATGACGTGGACGATGTGATCGTTCCGGATGATGCCGACCTCATTCCTGCATCGAATATGGATTCGTCGCTGGAGCCGCAGTCTATTTGCCGGCTTGACGGTGATATGGTCCTGATATACGATTTGGAGCGTTTTTTAACAGGTGCGGATGATTTTGCCCTTCAGGAAGCGCTGAAAAAAGTGACCACGACAAAAATGAGAATATGATCTCCCGGCAACTTTTACAGGAAGTCAGTTCAAAAGTTGCCGACCTTTTAGGTTGGGATCTCTACCATCACCGGTTGTCAGACCTGAAGCGCGGACTTACAGCCACGGCCGCGGAACTCGGCATCAAGGCCACTCCGGCAGAAATTGAGACCTGGATCAGAAATACCCGATGGCCGCAACGCGAACTGGATATCTTATCTTCGCATCTCACCGTGGGCGAAACCTACTTTTTCAGAGAAAAAGCCAGCCTGAACGCGTTTCAGCAACAGATTATTCCTGAAATTATAAACCGGTGCAATGGCCATGATCCCTGCCTGAGAATATGGAGTGCTGGCTGCTGTAGCGGTGAAGAACCCTATACCCTTGCAATCCTTTTAAATGAAACATTTCCGGCGTTACAAATCCGGAAAATACACCTGTTGGGAACCGATGTTAATCAATCGTTCCTTGAGAAAGCAAAAGCAGGTAAATATTCGCGCTGGTCGTTCCGTGAAACTCCGCAGTTAATTCAGCAAAAATACTTTTCTGAGAAGGAGGGGGTCTGGACCCTTGATCCCCGGATCAGAAAAATGGTTGTGTTCAGCACACTGAACCTGGCAGAAGACCTGTACCCATCGGCTGCCACCGCCACCCAGAATATGGATATCATATTCTGCCGGAACGTCCTGATGTATTTTACCCCCGATCAGATCCGGCTCGTGGTCCGACGTTTTTATAACTCCCTGACCGAATCGGGATGGCTGATCACCAGTGCAGTTGAATTGAATGATCAGTATTTTGGCGATTTTGAGACCGTCAAGATTGGATCCTGCATGCTCTACAGGAAGAATACCGTGAAACCAAAGAAAGCGGGTATTGCAGGAGAAATCAAAAGCCACGTGCAACCTTACCTGGTCAGTCCCCGTAAAAAAAAATCCAGCCATATCCCTGTTCAGTCCGCCCATCCGGTTACCGGAAGCGTACCTCCTGTTGAGAAGCCCAAACCGGTTTCAGAAAAAGCCGGTGAACTTTTCGGGGAGGGCAGGTACGATGAATGTATCGCTTTATGCAGTGCTGAACTGAGCAAATCGCCCGGCAATCCCGATCTCATGTTGTGGGTCGTACGGTCGATGGCAAATCTTGGAAAACTTGACCAGGCCCATGAATGGGCGGAAAAATTAAGGTCCAGTCCGGATGTGAAAACCGATCACCTCTATTTGTATGCTCACATTCTTCTGGAAAAAAACGAATTCAGTGAAGCTGTTATAAACCTGAAAAGAGGATTATTTTTGAACCCGCATCACCTGATGTCCCATTTCTTGCTGGTAAATATTTATTCCAGGATGGATAACAAAACTGCGCGAATGAAACATTACCGGAATGTAACAGATTTATTGTCATCCTATGAAGCGGATGAGGTAGTGCCGGACTCGGGCGGGCTGACAGCAGGCAGGCTTGAAACAATTTTAAAATCCTTAAAGTAATACGGTAATGGCCAGAGATCCTTTGGAATTATTGCAGAAACGAGCCCTCATGATTTCACGACGGCAATCAGATACTGAAGGAGCCTCCCGGACCATCATGGTAGTAGAGTTTTTACTTACGCCGGAACAGTACGCGGTCGATACCTCTTTTGTAACTGAGGTGTTGCCCCTGCGGAACCTGACATTGATTCCGGGAACCCCGCCTTATGTCATCGGTATTATGAACGTAAGAGGAAAAATTATTTCGATCGTTAATCTGAAATCGTTCTTCAACCTGGTCCAGAAAGGATTATCATCCCAGAACAGGGTAATTGTGCTCCGGCATAAGGAGATGGAATTCGGGATCGTTACCGATGGCATATCTGCCACCCGCCGTATTGACACAGAAACCCTGAGCAAGCCGCCGGCATCCCGGCAGGATCCCGGATCCGACTATATCCGGGGGATTACTGCGGAGGGTTTGATATTGTTGAACGCAGAAGCGCTCCTGAGTTCGAAGGCAATTGTAGTAAACCAGAAATAGATAGTAACACGGAGGAAAAAATATGAAATCATCCATCAGAATCTCATCCCGACTCAAACTTTTAGCAGGCTTTATCCTGATCCTGGTATCGATCATTGCCATCCAGGTGATCAACTTTATCGGAATCGGAAAGATAAAAAGATCCCAAAACGACCTGATCAATGCTTTTCAGACTTCGCAATCAATGTTGAGCCTTAGGAACGAGGAAAACAGGATCAGGGCTTTAACGCTGGAGATGATCCTTACCCATGATCAGGAAGAGCGTGATGCCCATGTCATGGATATCAGAAGGAGGATCGGGGTAGTGGAGGAGACCATAACTAACATTGAAAAGAACATTGCCAATAATCCTGAAAATCTCGAAAAATTCAGTGAAATAAAGGAACTCCTGAAAACCTTCCGGGCGAACCGCGAAAGACAACTAATTATGATCAATCAGGGTAAAAAAGACGAGGCACTCGATTTTGCGCTGACCGTCCAGAATCCGTTCTATGAATCCATTCAGTCAAAAATGGGTGATATGGACCGGATTCTTGAGAATAACACCAAAGAAGTCCTTGCAAGAAATGACGCGCTTAACGCCCGGATCGCGGCATCCTTGGGAATCCTGGGCAGTTTGATCATAGTGATTTCCCTGTTGTTCATTATCTGGACATTTCGTTTACTGCACAATTTGTCACGCGAGGTCAAAGCGGGCGTTAACATTCTCGGTACCTCTGCAGCAGAAATCCTTACCACGGTCAATGAGGTATCGACAGGGGCTACTGAAACAGCGACCGCGGTTTCAGAAACGACAACCACCATCGAAGAGATCCGGCAAACCGCCTTACTTGCCACCCAGAGAGCTCAAATGGTGCTCGATAGTTCGCGGAAGGCATCCGAAGCCGCCGACAACGGTAAAGAATCGGTTCAACAAACCATTGAAGGAATGGATCGCATCAATCAGCAAATGAATCTTATAGCTGAGAGTGTTGTTAAACTGTCAGAGCAAAACCGGTCGATCGGTGAAATTACGGCTTCGGTTAACGACATTGCCGACCAGTCGAATCTACTGGCCGTAAATGCTGCCATTGAAGCGGCAAAAGCTGGTGAGCAGGGCAGGGGATTCGCGGTGGTGGCCCAGGAGATCCGGAGCCTTGCAGAACAGTCAAAACAAGCGACAAGTCAGGTAAAAGAGATCCTTACGGAGATACAGAAAGCGGTCAATCTTGCGGTTATGGCCACCGAACAGGGTTCCAAGGCAGTTGACCACGGGAACAAACTGGCCAGGCAAAGCGGAGAGATGATCGATATCCTCGCGGAAAGCGTGAACGATGCGGTTCAGTCGGTCATCCAGATCAGCACCTCCAGTCAGCAACAAATGGCAGGTATGGATCAGATCGTTCCTGCCATGGAGAACATCAAGCAGGCCAGTGAACAGAATGTGGTGGGTACCCGGCAGACCCAGAATGCGGCACAGACCCTCAACGAATTGGGTCAGAATCTGAAAAAGATCATCTTAAAATATAACGTCTGATTGTTGCTATGGATAAAAAACAGGAAGCGTTTCTTCTCGAGTTGCTTAATGATTTTAAGGTTGAAGCTTTGGAACATCATCAGGCCATTGTGAATGGGCTGATTGAACTGGAGAAAAATCCTCCCTCTGACAATTATAAACAACTTGTTGAGACCACATTCAGGGAGGTGCACAGTCTGAAAGGCGCTGCAAGGGCCGTGAATCAGAGCGAGATCGGGCGCTTCTGCCAGTCCATCGAAGGGGTTTTCCACAGCCTGAAACAGGAATCCGGCCAACTTGCACCCGAACATTTCGACGCACTGTACCTGTCGGCCGATCTTTTGGGGGCCATGCTCAAAGAGATTGACCTGCAGAACAAAACCGTCAGTGCTTCAGCGTTTGCCCAATGTATGAAGCGCCTCGATACCATGATGCTTGGGAAATCATTGGTGCCACCAATGGAGATACCCAAACCCCCTCCATTTATACCGGGCCAGCTATCCCGGGAAGCCCTTGAAAGCCAGCAACCAGTACATGCGGAGCTAACTGAACTTAAAGCCGAGGCCCCGGAGCCTGTAACCGGGCAAAAGACTGGTGCATCAGGTAAAGACAGCTCGAAGGATACCGTTCGGATTACAACAGCTAAATTGCAGACCCTGCTGCGGGAAGCAGAGGAGTTTATCTCGGTAAAGACTTCGCTCGGGTATTATATCCGGGAAATTGAAAAAAAACAAAACAAAGAATTTTACCCGCTGATTCGCGAAATGGATCAGTTTAACCATTCCCTTTCGAGAATGGTTGATGATCTTTTAATCGATATTAAAAAGACGCTTCTCAATCCTTTCTCCACACTTTTAGATGTTGTACCCAGGATTGTCAGGGATTTGGGCAAGGAATACAAGAAAGAGATCAACCTGACGATCAGAGGGGGAGATATTGAAATCGACCGGCGCATCCTCGAAGAACTTAAAGATCCGCTGATCCATCTGATACGGAATTGCATCGATCATGGCCTTGAAACGCCCCAGGTACGGAAGAATGCAGGAAAAGATCCGAACGGGTTGCTCGATATCTCCGTAAAACATGATTCGGGTAGCATGGTTGTAATAACCGTTCGGGATGACGGTGCCGGAATTGACCGGGAGAAGCTACTTCATGCCTCGATCCGGAATGGCCTGGTTACCCAGGAGGCTTCCGGAAGGATGTCGGATAACGAGGTTCTGGGATTGATTTTCCGATCCGGGGTATCAACCAGCCCGTTTATTACCGACATATCCGGAAGAGGGCTTGGGATGGCTATTGTCGCTGATAAGATCTCAGATCTTGGCGGTGATGTAACAGTTTCGTCAACACCTGGCAAGGGTACTTCTTTTGTAATAACCCTTCCGGTAACCATCTCCAATTTCCGTGGAATCCTGGTACAGATCGAAGATCAGTCCTTTATTGTTCCGACAATTTCCGTTGAGCGGGCCATCCGGATAACCAAAAAGGAAATCCGTAGCGTGGAGTCAAGGAATATCATCTTTTTACAGGGTGAGAGTGTTCCACTGGTCCGGTTAGGTGACGTCCTTGCCATTCCTTCACGTGGTCAGAGAACAAAAGAAGACAAGCCATTTCCTGTCCTGATTTTGAATCATGCAAAAAAACGGGTGGCGTTCATGGTTGATCAGGTAAATGGTGAACAGGAGGGGATGGTCAAGGATATGGGACCGCAGTTGATCCATATCCGCAACATTACCGGCGTGACCATCCTGGGCGGAGGTCAGGTGATACCCATTCTGAATGTTCCCGAATTAATCGAATCATCGGCGGGTCTCTCATACTCCGAAGAGGCCTCCCTTGTAGCCGAAGAACCTGAAATCGCTTCGGAACAACAAAAGTATATCCTTATAGCGGAGGATTCCATTACACTCCGTTCCCTTTTGCGAAACATACTCGAATCATCGGGCTATAAGGTTCGTACTGCTGTCGACGGATTGGAGGCCTTTCAGTTTTTACAGAATGAGACCTTCGACCTGGTTGTCTCTGATGTGGAGATGCCAAGGCTGAATGGTTTTGATCTGACGCTTAGGATACGGGGTGATAAAATACTTTCAGAAACTCCTGTAATTCTGGTTACTGCGCTTGATTCGCCGGTCGACCGGCAACGGGGTATGGAGTGTGGGGCCAATGCCTATATCGTCAAAGGTAGTTTTGAACAAAGCAACCTCCTGGAAACCATTCAACGTCTGATCTGAAAACCATGCCTGGAAAAGAAAAGATCAGGGTATTGATCGCTGAGGATTCCCGCGTCAATCAGGAACTCCTGAAGGGATTACTGGCTGTTGACCCGGTTTTTGAGGTTGTGGGTGTAGTGACCAACGGCAGGGATGCCGTCGACTTTGTTTCCCGCATCAGGCCGGATATAATCAGCATGGACATTTTTATGCCGGGAATGGATGGCCTGGAGGCCACCCGGCTGATCATGCAGCGCACACCGGTACCGATCGTGATTGTCAGCAGTCTCTACAACCCTTCTGAAGCCCGCCTTTCCTTCAGCATCCTCGAAGCAGGCGCCCTGACGATCCTGCCGAAGCCGAATGGTCCGGGACACCCCCTGTACCATCAGACAGCACGGGATTACAGGCATACCCTTCGGGTCATGTCAAAAGTAGCTGTTAAGGCACTTCCGCGGTTTTCATCTCTCCCGGGCATCCGGGGAACCGCCAATGGAAAAGAGCTTACCGGAAAAAAGACAGGGTCGGCGCTCCCGGCGAATGATCCGAAATCATCAATGCCTGGTAATAATGCCGATTCGTACCAGATCATTGCGATCGGAGCTTCAGCAGGCGGACCGCAGGTGATCCAGTCGATCCTTAAGAACCTGGACTCCAACCTGCCGGTTCCGGTCATGATCGTTCAGCACATCGATCTGAATTTTGCGGAGGGTTATGTCGAATGGCTCAATGCAACCTCTTCACTCAGGGTGAATACCGCATATAACGGAATGCCTCTTTTGCCGGGTCAGGTGTACATTCCCCCGGGCGATCATCACCTGGGACTTCTGGGACGGGGAATTGCCGCGGTGAAAAGGACTCCGGAGGAGAAGGGGTTGAGGCCGGCAGTCGGCGTACTTTTCAGGGATGTGTTAAGGTTTTACGGAAAGAATTCCGTGGCGATCCTGCTCACGGGAATGGGAACCGATGGAGCGCCCGAAATGAAACTGATGCGCGACGCAGGCGTATATACGATCGCTCAGGATGCCGAGAGTTCACTGGTACACGGGATGCCCGGGGAAGCCATCAGACTCAACGGGGCATGCCGCATTTTAAACCCATCGGATATTGTTAAAGAAATACATTGGTTATTTAAATTATAAATCTGAAATTATGATCACGTCGTATCAGCTTACACTTGGACAAGGTTATGTTATGGCCGTTGAGGATTCCCTGGTTCAGGCAAAGAAATTAAGACACTTCCTCGATGAAAAAAATATCAACAACGCGTTTTTCACAAACGGCAAAGATGCCCTGGCTGCCGCACATGACCGCCCTCCGCTGTTGATCATCAGCGATATCGTCATGCCCGGGATGGATGGATATGAGTTTTGTTCCCAAATCAAGGCCGATCCCGTGCTGAAAGATATCCCGGTGATTTTGCTGACCTCGCTGCGGGATCCGCTCGATATCATTAAAGGATTGCAGGCAGGAGCCGACAACTTCATCACCAAACCTTATGAGGAGGAGTATTTGTTGTCGCGGATCCATTACCTGTTGGCCAACCGCGATATGAAACGATCCGGTAGAGCAGATATGATGATCGAGATCATGTTCAGGGATAACAAGTACCAGATCAACTCAGAGAAGAAACAGATTCTTGATTTGTTGCTCTCGGTGTATGAAGCGGCCGTACAGCGAAATGACCAGTTGATTTCGACCCAGATTGAGCTTGAAACATCCAATGAAAATCTGGTTCGTGCAAATCAGGAGCTCGAGGCATTTTCCTATACCGTTTCGCACGATTTGCGATCCCCGTTGAATGTGGTCAGTGGTTATGTTCAGATCCTTCAGAACGATTATGAATCAGTATTGGATGCGGAAGCCCGGGAGTTCCTCGACCGGATCCTCCAGGCGACCTTTTCCATGGCCCGGCTGATCGACGACCTGCTTCAATTCTCCAGGTCGGGAAGACTTGAAATCAAGACCGAGCCGGTCGACATGACCCTTCTGGCCAATGAAGTCATGAATGAAATAAAGCTCCGCGATACTTCACGGATTATAACCCTGTATATTCAGGATGGCATGCAGGTAACCGCCGACCGTGCGCTGATGCGCATAGTACTCGATAACCTTCTTGGAAATGCCTGGAAATACACCGGAAAAATCCCCAATCCGATAATTTCGTTTGGCCAGATGGAGACTGCCACCAAAAAGATATTTTATGTACGTGATAACGGCGCCGGGTTTGACAGCTCCAAAGCCGAAAAGCTGTTCAATCCTTTCCAGCGGTTCCACACCAACCAGGAGTTTCAGGGAACCGGGGTGGGATTGGCTACTGTCAGAAGAATTCTGGAACGACATGGCGGCAGAATCTGGGCTGAATCCAAACCCGGTGAAGGCGCAGCATTTTACTTCTCAATATGACACGGAGTCAATGATCAGAAACAGCCGTTTGTTTGTCATGAACCCCGGCAAGGATCATTCGGATATCCTTCTCAAATTTATCTGCAATCCGATAACCGGGTTTTCAATGGAAATGGCTCCCGGAACTCCTGAACGATAACCACGGTATCCGATAGTCACGGCATCGGCCACGGTCGACTTTCCTGATACAACAAGCAGCGTATCGCCCTGCTGATTGCGGGTCTCCCAGACCTTCGAGTGTTTAGTGCCGATCATTATTACCTGGCGCCCGGTCCCTTCCTGGACGTAAATGGAGGCAGGATCGTCGGGATATAACCTGAGCAGGAGCCGGAAATCAGTTTTTAAAATGTTCAGCAACGCTTTCCGGTTCAGCGATTCGAAACATTGGAACACGGTGAAACCACCGGCCGAAACCCCGAGGTCAAAAAATGTAAGCCCGATCTCATTGGCAAAGACGATCCGGTACGTTCGTTCTTGAACAGCCCGTATCCCTGTCGAATCGTAGAGGGTATCCATCTTTTTGATCAGCAGAAGCCCCGACAGATCCTTGTTCTTTATGCGCATGGCAGCTTTGAACAAGCCTTTATTGAAATTCCGGAAAGGAGAGGCCGTGGTAATTGCCGTATCGTAGTTCGCATTGACCCGATGCGAACCGGAGATACGCGACAGATCGGGAGGCCTGACCGTTGCACAACCGCCAAACAGGATTACCAGAAGCAGGTTAACGAATATCGAATTTCTCATCCCCGACCGGCTGATTTGTTTTTTTGTTTGAAAAGGTGATGACCGTCCGGTCGTTGCCTGCCTCCATCATCTCAACCCGGGTTACCGAATAGTCGCTTTTATTAAAACTTATGATGATTCCCGGAAGCGATTCCCTGAGTTTTGGATTAAGTGTCTGAAGGTCTACCCGGTAAGCATCCCGGCTCTGAAAAAAGGTTGGCTTGAAATTTACCTCGTCATACAACAGGGTTCCCCGGATACTTCCCAGGATCACCCGGTTGATCTCGATGAACACTTTATTTGATTTCAGATCAAAGCGGTTGACTTTCTCTTCGTCACGGATCGCGATGCGGTCGTCGTGGATCACGATGATGTAGGAGTATGGCGTCAGGTATTCCCACCGCAGGCTTTTCTCCTTTTTAAAGTAGAATTTTCCTTTTGAAACAAGGTTTTCCTTCAGCATATTCATCTCTTTGACCTGGATGAAATCGCTGATCAGGGTCTGTGTATTATCCGCAACCTCTTTCACATGCGACCGCAGCGATTCGATAGCGGGCGCCTCCATACGTACTGTCTGTGCCTGCATGCTTTGCAACAGTAAAATACACACCACCCCGAAAAATATTTTATTCATAGGCAGGATGTTGAATAAGTTCGGGAAGGGGTTTTATTTCAAATCCCTGTTCTGTAATATTCCGGATCAATGCTTCGAGATGATCCCGTACAAAAGGGGTCCGTTCGTGCAACAGGATAATGGAACCCGGCTTCAGGTTCCGGATAAGCTTTTTCATGATGCGTGACGAATCGCCCGAAACGGTATCGAAGGATCGCTGGTTCCAGCAAACCGTCAGAAGGCCGGTCACGGCCAACGCCCGGCTTAGCATGGGATTGATAACCCCGTAGGGTGGCCTGAAATACCGGGGAGTTTTTCCGGTATGCAGGCGGATCTGGTCATTGGTCTGTCGCAACTCCCTTACCATCCGCCGGGTTGAAAAGAAATCAAACCAAACGGAGTGGCTGAAGGTATGGTTCCCGACGATATGGCCATCCAGGTTAATGGCCTTTACCAGTTCAGGATGCTGTTCAATCTTGGTTCCGGTAAGAAAAAAAGTTGCATTAACTCCCTGTCTTTTCAGGACTTCAAGGATTCCGGAGGTACACTCCGGTTCCGGTCCATCATCAAAAGTCAACGAAATCCATTTTTTTTGCTGGTTCCCTTGACATACCACTTTATGGTGGAACCCGGAGCATGGGGAAAATGCCATCGTAAAGGAAACAGTGAAATAGAGGAATATCAGTACAGCGTAGATCAAAAGCTTATGGGAACAGAGGAAACCTGCATCGTTCGGGCATCCTGAAATAAAATACAAATTAAACCCGAGGAGAAAAATGAAAAAAAGAAGGGTAAATCTTTTGAAATACAGCATTTACGGGGCGCTAAGCAAAATAAAGGTGTGGTTAACATGGAGATAATGGTTATAAATCAGGATGTTCCGGAGGTTGACAGGTGGGGGCGTAAGAAGGGCAAATTCCGGGAATATTCGATGCCGGATCATCATGGCTGAAAACCAGGTCGCGAACGCCGTAGATGTTTGATATTCCCCGCAAAGGTGCTTGTAAAGAGCTATGGCAGAACCGGGCAGACTGGCCGCGATCACGTTCCGGTAAATGGCATCAGATCCCGGATCACCATTGAATCCGGCAACGACCAGGTCGATGTCGGCCGGAGCGATTTCATTTTCCTGCAGCATTTGCAACAGGTAACGGCCGGTTTTTTCATCTGATCCGGGTTTCAGTAAGGTCCTTACATCCCGTAACCTTGCATAGGAATTGTGTGTGCCCTCTTTTTGCAGGAAAAAGAAGGTGGCGCCTTCTCCGGCCACCGATCCACGCTGGTGGTCTTCGAGAAGCCGGTCATTACCTACCGGTTTCCGCTTCCAGTGGCCCAACCTTGAGGTGATGGAAAAGTAGGCGGGTGTAAGCTCATCGCTTCCGCCTGCCAGAACATTCGACACCGATCCCGAGCGAAGTTGCACCATGGCATCGAGAAGCGCGTTCTCAAATGAAAATCCGCGATGTACATAGGTAAAGTTGTATCCATGGCATTTTAAAAGCAGCGCGATCTGTCCGGCAACCGTGTTATGGGTCGACTGGATGAACGAGGTAGGGGTGAGGAACTCCTCGTTGTTGCGGATCATGGTGGCCAGGAATTTCTCGGTATCCTCCATGCATCCCATCCCGGTGCCGGTGATGATGGCCTCTGGAATAATCTCCGGGCACTCCGGGCCCGAAGTGAAACCGGTAACATGAGCGGCATCTCTGAGGCATAATTTCGCGGCAGTAACGCCCATTTTGATGACCCGCCCCATACGCCTGATCTGGTCGCCCGGAATAAACTCCTTATAACCCGGATCAGGGCACCGTAGCTGGTTCCCATCGTATTTCGTGAATTCGAACGGAAACTGACCGGAACCGGCATTCGGTTGGGGTGAAACAGCGCCTAACCCGTTTATAAATATCATGCTCTTAATTTCTTTAACAATGAGTCGAGGTTTATGAAAATCCGTTCGTTATCCCTGAATCCTGATATTACATCAAATATAAGATGAGATAATAATACTCGAATTGTTTCCTCCGAATCCGAATGAGTTCGACAGCACATGCCGAAGCGGCACACCGGTCATCAATTCCGTAACCGGTTTGATATGGAGCTCTTTCATCGGGGTCGAGAAATTGAGGTTGGGAAACACGACCTGGTTTCGGATCGAAAGTACTGCGATGACCGCTTCGAGGGCGCCGGCAGCTCCGAGCGTGTGCCCGGTGTATCCTTTTGTCGAGCTGAACCGCGGAACGCCCTGTTCGAAGACCCGTTCCAATGCGATCCCTTCCGAAAGGTCGTTGTTCTGGGTTCCGGTACCGTGCACATTGATATAGTCGATTTGTGATGGACTCAACCCGCTCATGGCAATGGCTTTGGTCATCGCCAGAAAAGCGCCCTTGCCGTCGGGAGAGGAGGCTGTTTGATGATAGGCATCGTTGGCATTGCTGTACCCGGAAATTTCAGCAAGTGGCTGCTTTTGCGACCGGCCGACTGCCTCTTCCGACTCAAGTACCAGATAGGCAGCGCCTTCGCCTAAAGTCAATCCGGCACGGTCATCATCAAAGGGGCGGCATCCCCTTTTATCCAGGATCATCAGGGTATTAAATCCATTTAGGGTGAACCGGGTTACTGAATCGGTGCCCCCGACAATGACCCGGTCGAGGATTCCGGCTTTGATCAGGTTGGAGCCATGCATCATGGCATTGACTGAGGATGAGCAGGCCGTGCTGATGGTGGTGATATAACCATCGATCCCAAGATCTGCAGCAATCCTTTCGGTCGCGTCTGCACAATCGTGGTTCACAACATCGATTAATCTACCCTTTCGGTTATCTACCACGAATGACTGATAAAACTGTTCACTCCGGTCCATCCCGCCAACTGTACTGGCCGAAACCAGACCAATCCTGTACTCCCCGGTTTCGGTGATCCCGGAATTCCCCACTGCTTCGCGGGCTGCAAGGATTCCAAGCAGGGCTGTCCGCGTGTAGTTCCGGGATCCCGGATGACCTGCCATGTCAAGAAGCATAGAGGTGGAATGCTTTACCTCGGCAATGGGTAATACCCCCTGGTGGATCGTTGGCAGCAAGGTTATGGGACCAATCCCGCTCCGCTGTTCCAGCAACGAAGCCAGGCATGCGTCGACATCATCACCAATGGCGCTGATCATTCCGATCCCCGTGATAAATATGCGTTTCGACATCAGATTCTGAGCTGTATCTGTCCGGTTTCAGAAATCACCAAAACGTACCTTGAAAGGTTCCGAAGGGTATCCGTTATCCGGTGTTGAGTTTAAACGGATACAAAATTAAAGGTTTTGGTCAAAACACCATGCATCCCGTTGTCAGTCGGGGAAGCTGACCAGGAGAAAAGAGTGGTTAATATTGCGAAACTGATTGTATATCAGTATATTTTTTAATCTGGAAGGAGCCTTGTGATTGAGAAGGAGGATTTCAGGGCATTCCTGGCTTTTAAGGATTTGGGCGGCGGTATATAATGCGAATCCGGTGGAAGTATGATATTCTCCGCAAAGATGCTTGTACCAGGCAAGTGGTGCATTGGGAAAGAAGTCGGAAGCAAATTGATGGTAAACCGGATCAAAGACGGCATCGCCGCTGATTCCCACGATCAGAAGGTCAATATCCTCCGGTTGAAGTTGATTTTGAAGGAGAAAATTCCTTATTGCCTGATCCCGGCGGTAGGAACCGCGGATATCGATCAGGGTACTGACATCCCGCAGCCGTGCATAGGAGTGATCCGACCGGTCAGCGGAAATAAGGAAAAAAGCAGCCCCTTCGCCGGCAAGCGCTCCGGGTGTTCTGCTGTTGAGGAGTTGAAGGTTGTTTACCGGTTGCCGCTTCCACAATCCGATTCGCCGGGTAATGTTGAGATGGTTCAACGTCATCTCATCGATGCCTCCGACCAGTACCCGGGTGGATGAACCCTCGCCGAGCTGGAGCATCCCGTCGATCAAACCACTCTCAAACGAAAAAGTCCGGTGGACGTATGTAGTATTGTAATTATGACATTTGAGATGAATGGCAATCTGAGAGCTGATGGTGTTATAGGTTGACTGGATAAACGGGGTTGGATTAAGGAACTTTTCTTCCTTCGAAATGTCACTCAGGATCTTCTCGGTATCCTCAACGCTTCCCAGGCCGGTGCCGGTAATGATCGCATCGGGCATTGCAATACCCGCGTCAGCAAGGCATATGCGGGCCGAACTGATGCCCATCCGGATCAGCCGGCTCATCCTCCGCAATGGTATGGGATCGATATAGGTTTTATAAACCGGTTCGATACATTTTAAGAAATCGGCTGTGTATTCGACAACATCGTCCGGAAACCTCCCGGGAACAAGTGTTTGCTGGGGAGAGATCATTCCGATGCCGTCGATGAAATTCATTTTTAGCGTTTTGTGAGGGTGGTTTTATATCTTGGTGAAGATCAGCGAGGTGTCGTTGCCGCCGAATCCGAAAGAATTGGACATGACGGCACAGACCGGCTCACCGGTAATGAGCCGGGTCACCGGTAAAAAATTCAGTTCATCGATTTTTTCAGAAAAGTTCAGGTTGGGCCAGATGACCTGATGTTCCAAACAGAGGATCGACAGGATGGCTTCAATCGATCCGGCGGCGCTGGTAGTATGGCCGGTAAATTGTTTGGTAGAGCTCACCATTGGAATCCGGTTGCCGAAAAGGGTTTCAATGGCTTTACCTTCGGAAATGTCGTTGTTATCGGTTCCCGTGCCGTGGGCATTGATGTAATCGATATCGGCAGCCTTCAGACCGCTTAGTTCGAGCGCCTTTTTCATTGCCAGGTAAGCGCCGACCCCGTCGGGTGATGAGGCAGTCTGATGAAATGCTTCACAGGCATTTCCCCAACCCTTCAATTCGCAGATCGGCTTATTTCCCGTTATTTTCTGACTCTCTTCCGACTCCAGCACAAGATAAGCAGATCCTTCGCCGAGGTTGATCCCGGCACGGTTTTTATCAAACGGGCGACAGGGTTTCTGATCCAGAATTTTCAAGCTATTGAATCCATTCAGGTGAAACTTCGTGAGCGATTCGCAGCCGCCTGCCAGCACCCGGTCAAGCTTGCCGCTCTGTATCAGGCGGGCTCCGAGCAGAATGGCATTGGCGGCAGAAGAACAGGCCGTGCTGATCGTCGTAATAAAATCGGTGAGGTTCAGCCGCGATGCAATCCGTTCGGTGCTGTCGGCACAGTCGTAACTGTCGATGTAAGCGTTTCGTGTCTCATTGGTCAGAAAATCGTTGTAGAACAATTCACAACGATCCATGCCCCCGACGGTTGTCGCAGATATCAGGCCGGTCCTCAGCTGCCGGTTTTCATGGAGCCGGGCATGATGAAAAGCTTCCGACGAAGCAATGATCCCCAGCACTGTGTTCCGCGAATATCCCTCCTCGGGCTCTATCCCGGCCATATCGAGCAGTTCGGGAAGTGTCCGTTTGACCTCCCCGACAATGAGTTCATCTCTGAGTACCGTATCGATATTGCAAATCCTTCCAATCCCGGGAACACCCGCGATCATGGATTGGTAACACTCCTGAACCGTGTTGCCGATGGATGAGATGATGCCATAACCGGTAACGAGGATCCGCTGAGGCATGAACATCTATTTTTTATTCGCCGTGATGTATTCGGCCATGCTACGGATCGAAAAAAAGATCTTTTTGCCGTCTTTCGGGTCTTCAATCTTGATACCGTAATTCTTTTCCAGAAGAACGATCAGCTCCAGCGCATCAATCGAGTCCAGACCCAGTCCTTCGCCAAACAGTGGGGAATCAGGATTTATATCTTCGGGTTTGATATCTTCCAAATTTAATTGTTCAATGACCTCTTTTTTCAGTTTTTCAATTAATTCTTCCATGTTTATCTATCATTTTGGTTCTTTAATAGTTTCAAATGTTCTGCATCGAATGGTACCGGATTAAACGGTCCCGGTTTTGTTTCCGCAACATCGGCCTGATTTTCGACCCAGGCGAGAAAAGCCTCACAACGGTTTCCCAAGACTTCAATCCATCCGCACAAACAACCTTTTACCAGCTCCCGGCTGAACAGATCGGTTACATACCCGGCAATTAACTCACTGTTGAAGGATTCTGATACCAGAAAGGCATTTTCACCTTTGATTCCGTTCCGGATACAGATCTCGCCGATAACGATATTCGGCAGGGTGTAAACAAACACCGAAGGGCTCGGAAAATAATGCTCCCGATTCCTGATGGTTTCATTATGCGCGATATCCGTGTCAAGACTGGAACTCGAATTCGACAAAACCACCCCGGTCAATTCCGGAGGGTACGATTTAATGTCCTTGTTTCTTAATAAAAGCTCCG
Organism: Bacteroidales bacterium; assembly: GCA_028706295.1. Classification (GTDB taxonomy): domain Bacteria; phylum Bacteroidota; class Bacteroidia; order Bacteroidales; family FEN-979; genus CAIVAT01. The sequence goes on along the minus strand of JAQWBQ010000051.1, from coordinate 2,710 downwards.
AAGCAATGAATCCGAGTTTCCCCAACGCGTCCATCTTGTAAAACTTCGGATAATTAACCTGTTCCTGCTTGTACAGCGCTTTAATAAAGTCGGCAAAGGTAAGAATATTTTCCTGATAAAAGAGTAACCGGCCGTTTACCATGCATTTAAAGCCATCAATCAGGGTGTAGGCGGTAATAAACTGTCTCATCTCAGATCTTTTTAAATACTACTGCCGCGTTACAACCTCCGAAACCGCTTGCACTCTTTAGTACTTGGTCAACCTCGGCATCACGGTGTTCCGTCAGGATGTTCAAAGGTATCGTTACACCCGGGGTTTCGAACCCTGCCGACCTGTAGAGCTGGTTGTTCCGCATGGAGGCGACTGCCACAGCCGATTCAATGATTCCTGCGGCTCCTAAGGTATGTCCCCAATATCCTTTCTGACTGGAAACAGGAACCTGTTCCGCCTTACTTAAAGCGATGGCTTTGGCCTCCATCTCATCGTTGTATGCTGTAGCTGTACCATGTGCAGCAATGTAATTGAGCGCAGATGCATCAATGCCGGCTTGTTGTAGTGCACGGTCCATGGCCAGGCTCAATTCCTGCCCCGTTCGCGACGGTCCGGAAATGTGGTTTGCATCATTGGTGGTGGCGCCTCCCGCAAGGGTGACCATCCTTGAATTGCCGACGGGCTTCCGTGAAGAAAGGTGAATAGCGCCTGCTGCTTCACCCAGCGACAACCCAGAACGGTTCTGATCAAAAGGCTTGCAGGGATCCGGACTGAGGGCCTGGAACGATTGAAACCCCGCGATAACAAATTCGGAGACGATATCGCCCCCTGCCACCACCACATCATCGTACGTTCCCGATTGGATATAGCGTGAAGCGGTGATTAAAGCCAATACCCCTGAGATACAGGCGTTGGAAATTATAACAGGAGTATTGACAAAACCAAAAAATGTCTGTACAATCCGTGCCAGTTCCCAAAGATAAAGGCGTTTGTGGTTGAATTTCGCCTTGTACCGCTCCTCCAGAAGATCGATGTTCCCTTTGGTCGTGCTCAGGATCAACAGGGTTTTCGGATGGTACGGGTTGAGGTCGTCTCTGTGAATAACCTCCCGGATGGAGGTGATCAGGAGCTTTTCAAGCCGGGTAAAGGAATCGGGAGCAACCGAACGTTTGTGCTGTTCACAAATGGCATTGAAACGTGTTTCCAGAGCCGCCGGATCTACCTTTGAAAGCGGAACCGGCCTGGGATAGAGCAGCGGATCATCCGTTATCCGGATTCCGATGGCGTTGGCACGGATAGATTCAATGTTTTCCAGTGTCGTGAAGCCGAGGGAAGAGATGATGTTATCTTCGTAAATATAAGTCTGCTTCATGGTTATTTGGGTACGATACCCCATGTTTGTTTCCAGCCTGTGAAAAATTCGGGTGCGGTTAATAACAATTCCCCCTGAGGGGTCAGGAAAACCTGGGTGGATGAACCGGTTGCTGCTATTTCACCGGTGCTTTTCCGGTAAATGGTGTATTCAAACACGATCTTGGCCGCCTCGGTCGGAATGAAGCGGGTTTCGATTATGGCTACATCACCGTATTCAAGCGGCCTTTTATAATCACACTGGATTTTAACCAGCGGGATCATCACATTGTGTTTATAAACATCGAGATAACCCAGGCTGTATTTCAAACCGAATGATTCACGGCCATCTTCGAAATATTTCAGATAGTTACCATGCCAGACAATTCGCATGGAATCGACCTCCGAAAACCTGACCAGAATCTCTTTGCGATCAATAAGCTCCATGACTCATTTGTTCATAGGGTTTTTCAGCTTCCTGTAATATGCTGTACCGGATACCATAACCAGGAAAAAGATTAGGAGTTTCAGGGTGTCGGGAAAGATCTCCCGGAGTCCACCACCCCGCAAAAAGATGGTATAATAGCCGTTGAGGGCCCAGTTCAGCGGGCTGAAGGTAGCAAAATGCTGCATGGCAGGATTCATCAGGTAGGTGGGGACCCACAATCCACCCATTGCCGCCATGATGATGATGGAGACTGCTCCGAATGCCGCGGCTTGCTGATGGGTTCCGGCGATGGTACCGACCAGTACCCCGTAACCCAGGGCGGCAAGGGCGGTCATGACGGTGATGACCACTAGTGAAAAGATGTTATTGGCCAGAACCAGTGGCGTTACATTGACAAGCGGTAACAGGTACATGCCGGCCAGCATCATCAGAACTGCCTGAAAGAAGCATACCAAAAGGTAAACAAATACTTTAGCCATCAGCAACTGCATGTAGGTCACCGGCATGGCCATAAGCCTGAACTGACTGCCGGCCTCGCGTTCGATGATCATGCTCGATGTAAGCGGAATGATGATGAAAAACATCGCGAAAACGGTCCAGGCTGGAACATTGTGCTCGGCTGAATCGGGGATCCGTTCCACTTCATGGTACGACGGGTATTCCTCCTGAAATTCAACGGCATCCTTAAACGACAGGGCCGGTGGTCGGTAAGTCGGGAATGCCTGTGCCAATTCATGGTTGAAGGTGCTGAAGATCATCTCCGATTCGATCTGGTAATTGTACTGTTTCAGGGAACTGACCACACCGTACTGGAAACTTTTTTTCACAGTGGGATCGAAATAAAGGGTGATGGTATCAGCTAAGCCAAAGGGGATCTGATCCACGATGCGCTGATCGTACAACCCGAATCCGGCCATGGT
>JAQWBQ010000050.1 GCA_028706295.1 Bacteroidales bacterium | reverse complement strand
TCAATCCTTTGTCAATTGAAACTTATAACCAGCTATTCAAAGAACGAAAATTAAAACATCTTAAAAATCAAGCTTCTATATACGGATTTCAACTAGTACCTATAAATTAGTTTCTTAAGAGTGAATGTGTGAATGAGTGAATTACAATTGACAATGGAAAACGGAAAATGGAAAATGAACCTTCCTATTCGCTATTCGCTAATCACTAATTCCCTAATCCCTTAAATGTTTTTTCCCTAATTCCTAACGCCCAATGCCTAATACCTGATTGGTGGTTGGGGCAGGATGTTACTGAAATAATCGTTCGAGAAAACCTGAAAGGTCGGAGGGGGTGACATTTTCAGCAAGATTTCCATCCAGGCTGTAGGCCAGGTCGCCTGTTTCTTCAGATACGATGATGGCCAGGGCATCCGATTTTTCGGTGATCCCGACTGCCGCCCGGTGGCGTAACCCGTAGTAAGAGGGAATGGTTGGACTGCTTGATACAGGCAAAATACAACGGGCTGCCCGGATATTGTTGCCGGTAATGATCACTGCACCATCGTGCAGCGGACTGTTCTTGAAAAAAATGGTCTCGAGCAGCACTTCGGAGATTGTGGCCTCTACCGGTTGACCGGTGGCCACGTACTGGCTGAGCTCGTTTTGCCGTGTGATCACAATCAGGGCGCCGGTCCGGGTCTCGGCCATTTTCTGACAGGCCTTGACAATCTTTCCAATGCTGAGGTTGACCGGGTTGTTTATCCTGAAGTGCCAGAAAAGAAATCTTTTCCGCTGATTTTTGATGATCCGGGTATTCCCCAGAATCAACAGGAATTGCCTGATCTCGGGTTGGAAGACAACGATCAGCGCGATAACCCCCACGCTGATGAATTGTCCCAGGATCTCGGTCAGCAACTGCATCTGCAGGATTTTCACAACCCTGTAGAGGAGGTAAATGGAGATCATCCCGATAAAGATCTTGATCGCTGCAGTACCCTTTACGAGGTTATAAAGTTCATATAAAAGGATGGCGAACAGGATGATATCGATGACGTCGATGATCCGAAAACTGAATGGTCCGGCAAGTAACATGCGGCAAAATTAATCAATTTCGCCGTATAACGCACGAAACAGGCGGATTGCCTCCACAGCTTCCCTGACATCGTGAACCCTGAGAATATTGGCGCCCTTGACCAGCGCAAGGGTGTTCAGAACCGTAGTGCCGTTCAAAGCCTCTTCGGGCGTGCATCCGAGGGTTTTGGTTATCATCGATTTTCGGGAGATACCGGCCAATACCGGGAATCCCAGTTCAGAAATTTCATCGAGATGATTCAGGAGGGTAAAGTTGTGCGCCACGGTTTTGCCGAATCCGAAACCGGGATCGAGGATCACCTGACGAATACCTTGTTCCCTGCAGTGCGCCGTTTGTTGTTCGAAGAAATAGTTTACCTCTGCGACCACATCCGAATAAACCGGGTTGTCCTGCATGTTTTCGGGGGAGCCCTTCATGTGCATGAGGATGAACGGCACATTCAGGTAGGCCACCGTGCGGATCATCTCTTTGTCAAAGCGGCCTCCGTAAATATCATTGATCACCGAAGCTCCTTCTTCCACAGCGGCGCGCGCCACTGACGACCGGTAGGTGTCGACCGAAATAACCGCTTCCGGAAAATGGCGGCTGATCTGCCTGACTGCCGGCAACAACCTGTCGAGTTCACTTGCCTCGTCGGCCTGCTTGCCACCCGGTCTGGTCGAAACCGCCCCGATATCGATGATCGTGGCACCATCCGACAACATTCGCTCAACCTGACGCAATTGTGCAGCCGGATCGGTGAACCGGCTGCCCTGATAGAAGGAATCGGGTGTGATATTCAGGATACCCATGACCTGCGGAAAAGAACAATCGATCATCATGATAATAATACTTTACCATGCAAATGTAAATCTTTTGTAAAATTTCAGGTTGATGACCTCCCGGATGCGGTCAATTGTCACAGATGTCGGAAAATTTTTCTAATTTCGCTCCTGTTAATTGTGTTGAGGTATGGACCAGGCTGCTGATACAGGTAAACAATTTGATGAGGTAATTGGCCTCTGCCACAAAACTTTCATGTCGAAAATGGGTGATTACGGATCCGCATGGCGAATCCTGCGTACCCCTTCAATCACCGACCAGATCTACATCAAGGCGAACCGCATCCGGAGCATTGAGGAAAAGGGAACTCAAAAGGTTGATGAAGGCATCCGTCCCGAATATATCGGGATTATCAACTATTCCATCATGGCACTGATCCAGTTGGAACTGGGACCTGATCATCCCCTGAACCTCGAAGTTGAACAGGCCGATGCACGATACCTGAAATTTGCCGCCGAAGCCCGGTCACTCATGATGGACAAAAACCATGATTACGGAGAAGCCTGGCGGAACATGCGGAGAAGCTCCCTGACCGACATCATCCTGATGAAGCTGATGCGTATCAAACAGATTGAGGATCACTCGGGAAAGACTTTTGTTTCAGAAGGGGTGGAGGCCAATTACTATGACATTATCAATTATGCTGTTTTCTCACTGATTAAGATGGAATATGAAAATAATTAGAAATCTGATCCGGATCCTTGTCGGGGTTGTATTTATCTTTTCGAGCATTGTCAAAGGAGTGGATCCCCTGGGTACCGTGTACCGCATGGATGACTATTTCACCGCCTTCAGCATGCCTTTCTTCATGCAGTTTTCACTCTTTTTCGCGATTCTGCTTTGTGCCCTCGAGTTCATCCTGGGCGTCAGCCTGCTTTTTAACCTCTGGATACGGAAAACTTCCTGGTTGCTGCTCCCCATGATGATTTTCTTCACGGTTCTCACCTTTTTCGATGCCGTTTACAGCCCGGTGCCCGATTGCGGGTGTTTCGGTGACGCCATTAAACTCACCAACCTACAGACGTTTTTAAAGAATCTCGTGTTGATGGCGCTGGTGATTGCCATTTTCATGTGGCGTAAAAAATACCGGAGCCTGTTGCCGCAATGGGGCGATGTCGCCTTGCTGATCCTCGCGGTGTGCAGCTTTACCTGGATGTCGGTCCATGCCTACCGCCACCTTCCCCTGATCGATTTCATGTCGTGGAAGGTCGGAAACCGGATCAACGAAAAGTCGAAACAACCGGTGATCTTTTACGTGACCTATAAAAATAAAAGCACCGGCGAGGAAAAGGAGTTTATCTCTCCCAATTATCCCTGGAATGATTCGGTTTGGCTGTCGCAGTGGATATTCAAGAGCCAGCGGGTGGTCGATCCCAACGCCGATCAGAGTGTTGCCCTACGCATCGAGGATGCCCAGGGCAGCGATTACACGCCGGCTGTTATCGACAACCCCGATTTTCAGTTCATCCTGGTTGCCTATGATCTTGAAAATACCGATATTGAAGGGTTCCGGCGTATCCTGCCCTTTGCCAAAAAAGCAACGGCCGACGGGTATTCGCTGGTCTGTCTGACCAATACCATTCCTTCGGATATTAAAAAATTCAGAATGGCTAACGGCGCAGCGTTTGATTTTTACAATTCCGACGATGTGGTTTTAAAAACCATGGTACGTTCCAATCCCGGGCTCATCCTGATCAGGGATGGGGTGGTACTGGCGAAATGGCCCTTCCGGGATTTCCCGTCGTATGAATCGGTGCGGAAGGAGTTTCTGAACCGGTGACCGTTCATGCAGGATCCGGCCATACAGGCCTGCCTGATCCTTTCAAGGTAATATAAAGGGTAACAGGGTATGCGAAAATTTGTTCTGAAACGGATCGGGTACGGCATACTGGTGTTGTTGGGGGTGGTTTTTGTCGTTTTTTTTCTTTTCAACGTCCTGCCCGGCGATCCGGCCCGGATGATGCTCGGTCAACGAAGCGACATCGCTTCGGTTGAAGCGATCAACAAGGACCTTGGCCGCGACAAACCCCTGGCCACCCAATTCCTGAACTATCTTAACGATCTCTCCCCGCTGTCGGTCCACAACAGGGTTGATAAGCAGAATTACTGGTACCTCGATCCCGCCAAATACGGCCGTACCGTGACCCTCATAAAATCGGGCAAGCATGCGCTGGTTCTCAAGCAACCTTACCTGCGCAGATCTTACCAGTCGAAGAGAAATGTCTCCGAGATCCTGGCCGACGGGTTCCTGAACACCCTGATCCTGGCGCTGGTTGCCATGGCCTTTGCCGTTATCCTGGGAATCACCATCGGGATTGTATGTGCCTTGTACCGGAACAGCTTCATCGACCGCGTCTCGCTGGTCTTCTCCGTTTTGGGCATGTCGTTACCATCCTTTTTCATGGCCATTCTGAATGCCTGGATCTTCGCCTTCCTCCTGGGCCGGTTCACCGGCCTCAACATGTCGGGCAGCCTTTACAGTGTTGATGATTTTGGAGGCGGTACTTATCTGGATCTGAAGAACCTCATCCTGCCGGCCCTGACGCTCGGGGTCCGCCCCCTGGCCATCATCGTGGAACTGACCCGCAACTCCCTGCTCGAAGTCCTTACTCAGGATTATATCCGAACCGCGTATGCCAAAGGATTGAGCAAGACCCGGGTGGTGTTGAAACATGCCCTGAAAAATGCCCTCAACCCGGTCGTAACTGCCATCTCGGGCTGGATGGCTTCGCTCCTGGCCGGAGCCGTTTTTGTTGAATATGTTTTCGACTGGAAAGGCATCGGCATCGTGATCGTCAATGCCCTTGAAAAATATGACTTTCCCGTACTGATGGGTGCTGTACTTTTTATCTCGATCATCCTGATCCTCATCAATATCCTGGTTGATATTTTGTATGGCATGCTGGATCCGAGGGTCAGGGTGCAATAAAAGGGAACGACGGGCTTCAGGGGCGCCATAAAGGCAGGGATTTCCCAGGATCTGACGGGATCTTTTTGGTGTAAAATTTTGTTAGTAAAATTTGTGAAGAATGTGCAATTTTCATCTTAAAATGTTGTTAATCATCAATAAAATCAAGATATGAGAAAGAAAATAGTTGCCGGAAACTGGAAAATGAACAAGACCTTTGAAGAGGCTGAAGAATTGATTACAGAAATCGCCGACGGATTGGATGAAATGGATCTCAATGGCCATGGCGTGATCCTGTGTCCGCCTGCATTGTACATCGAAATGGCAACCGATGTGGCAGAGGAGTCGCTGTTTGAAGTCGGCGCGCAAAATGTGTACCCTGCTGATTCAGGTGCCTTTACCGGTGAAATCAGCCCGTTGATGCTTAAAAAGCTGAATGTCGGGTACTGTATCGTGGGCCACTCGGAGCGGCGGAAATACTTTCAGGAAGATGCTCTTTTTCTGAAACAAAAAGTCGATGCATTGCTTCGCAACGGAGTCATCCCGATTTTTTGCTGCGGTGAAACGCTTCCGGAACGGGAAGCCGGCAACCATTTCCGCATCGTGGAAGATCAGTTGATCGCCTCATTGTTTCATCTTGATGCGGCTGATTTTTCAAAGATTATTATTGCCTATGAACCTGTGTGGGCTATCGGCACCGGCGTCAATGCCACGAAAGAACAGGCGCAGGAGATGCATGCCTTTATCCGGGAACGGATTTCAGGGAAATATGGCGTCGCGATCGCGCAGGATTTGACCATACTGTATGGCGGCAGTTGCAATGCAAAAAATGCGGCAGAACTCTTTTCCCAACCCGATGTTGATGGCGGACTGATCGGAGGCGCCTCTCTGAAAACAGAGGAATTCCTTCAAATCGTAGCTTCCCTTTAACATGGACTATATTGAAGTCACCATAACGGGTTTCCGCGACCTTGATTCTGAGATCGCGATGGCCCGGCTTGCCGCGATGGGGTTTGAGAGTTTTTCAGAGGTTTCTGACGGGTTTTCTGCTTATATTCAGGATGACCAGTTTGATGAGAAGGCCATGCATTCATGGCTTACCGCGCTGCAGGAGGACCAGGGTGTACAGTATCAGGTGGTAAAAATTCCGCGTCGGAACTGGAATGAAGAGTGGGAACGCGCCTACGATCCCGTTGTCGTGGAGGGAAAATGCCTGGTCAGGGCGCCTTTCCACAAGCCGGCTGATGGCATGTTGTACGACATCGTGATCGAACCCAAGATGTCGTTCGGAACCGCCCACCATGCTACCACCGCACTGATGATCGGATTGATGATGGAGGAGAAGCTGACCGGCAGCACCGTACTCGACATGGGTTGCGGAACGGGCGTGTTGGCCATCCTGGCTTCAAAGATGGGCGCTTCGAAGGTACTGGCGGTCGATAATGATGAATGGGCCTATCAAAATGCGCTTGAGAATGTCGAAAAAAACGGATGCCGCGGCGTGACTGTCCTACTGGGTGATATCACTGCGGTCGCCCTTTCACAGTTCGATCTCATTGCAGCCAATATCAACCGGAACGTGTTGTTGAACGACATTCCGGCCTATGCAGAGATACTCAAACCGGGAGGACGCCTGCTGATGAGCGGCTTTTACGAAGAGGATATCCCGCAGATTACCGAAGCAGCAGAACTGGCGGGATTGAGGCATTGCCTGACCAAAACAATGGATCGATGGACGGGAATTAAATTTATAAAATGAACAGAATCTTTACCCGCCTTTTTATCATTTCGACCCTTTCGGGTGTTTTTTTCCTGGTCGCACCGGACGCCAACGGTCAGAAGAAAGCCTGGTTTACCGGTGATTCAGCTAAATTCACCACCGAAATCAATGGCATTTTTGCGAACCTTGCCGATAATGAGCAAAAGATCATCAAACCCGGTATTGAAGCGTTTCAGAAGAAATGGTCCGAAAATCTTTTCGATGAACCTCAGAAAAAGGAGATCATCCTCCTTATGAACGAGATGGTGAAGAAAAAGATCAGGCCCTTTCCCGATTTTTACAACTATTTCAAAGCGCTTAACATTTTTATCGATACCCGGCAGCCGGTTGAATATTTCAGCCCCTGGACGGGGATCCTGATAAAACTGATCGGCGATAAGAATACGAGAAAATTTCAGGCATACCTCGAATCCACCTCCGACCTGTTTGCCGGTCAACTGGTTTACAAATCGCCCACCACAAGCTGGAAGGCCGGTACCGTAAAATTTCAGTTGAAATACGACAGTGTGCCATTTATCGAATTTCCGGCTACCGACCTGGTCTGCTATGCCAACGACGATTCGCTGAATGTTTACGGCACCCGTGGTATCTACTATCCCCTCTCATCTACCTGGAAAGGCACATCAGGCCGGGTAAACTGGAAGCGGGCCGGCGAAGACCCCGACAAGATATTTGCGCTCCTCGACCATTATGAAATCCAGATGCGGTTTTCGAAGTTCACGGCCGATTCGGTTCGTTTTACCCACAAGCGGTATTTCCCTTCACCGATAACAGGTAAGTATGTCGATAAGGTTTTGGCCGACGTAACGGAAGAAAAAGCCTCTTATCCCAGGTTCTATTCCTACGACAAGATGATCGGCATTGAGAAGCTCTTCAACAATATCGACTATCTTGGGGGCTTTGCCATGGAGGGAAGCAGGATCGTTGGATCAGGCGACAATACTACCGATGCCCGGCTCTTTTTTAAAAAAGATGGTAAGGATTTCGTCATTGCCCGTTCCAAATCGTTCATCATCCGGCCCGACCGGATCAACGCCACCATTGCTTCCATCACGATTTACCATGAAAATGATTCCATCTTTCATCCGGGTTTGCAGCTGAAATACATGGATGAGGTGAAGGAACTCTCCTTTACCAAGGATGAACGACTGGTGACAATAAGCCCCTGGTTCGACTCCTTTCACAAGATCGAAATCTATTGCGAGGCTTTGTTCTGGAAGGTGGGTGAACCCAAGATCAGTTTTGAAATGATGAAGGGTCCGTCGAAGGAGAGTAAGGCGGTTTTTGAATCAAGCAGTTATTATTCGCTCCACCGTTATGAACGATTGCGGGGAATCGATGAGATCAATCCGCTTGACCTGATAAAATTTTTTACCGAAAAGATCAAACAGCGCACCATTACCCTCGAGGAGTTGACCCGGTACATGAACAAACCGCCCGAACAGGTGGAGGTCCAGCTTTTAAACCTGGCGAACAGGGGATTTTTGGTCTACGACTTCGAAAACAAGATCGCACGGATAAAGACCAAGTTGTACGATTACGTGAAAGCCCATGCCGGAAAGGCCGATTACGATGTGATCTTTTTCAACTCATTCGTAACCAACACCGCCAACGGGATCCTGAACCTCGAAACCTTCGATCTGAAGATCCAGGGCGTACCCATGGTCGTGCTGAGCGATTCCCAGCAGGTGACTATCTATCCAAAAAATGCAGAAGTCGTTTTAAAAAAGGATATGGACTTCATGTTCAGCGGAAAGATGGAGGCTGGTCTTTTCGATTTCTATACCCGCGATTGCTCCTTTGAATACAACAAATTCAGGATCAACCTGCCGTTTATCGACTCCATGACCTTTTATGTAAGAAGCAAGACCTGGGATCCCAAGACCAATACCTTTCCGCTGATCAAGGTCAGGACCGCAGTTACCAAACTGGCTGGAGAGCTCCTGATCGACGAACCCGACAACAAATCGGGAATGCGGGCGCTTCAGCAGTACCCGATCTTCACCAACCGCAACAACGCGTATGTTTACTGGGACAAAAAGTCGATCCAGAAAGGGGTTTATACAAAAGATAAATTCTTTTTCGAGGTCCAGCCGTTTACCATTAACAGTCTCGATGTGGTGGCCACCGACAGTCTTGATTTCACCGGGGCGCTCACCTCGGCTGGTATATTCCCCACCATCTCGCAGCCGCTCAGGGTCAGACCCGACTACTCGCTGGGTCTGGAAAAATCGACCGACTCCACGGGATTGCCGACCTATGGCGGTAAGGGTCATTTTATCTCCAAAATCGACCTGAGCGACCGGGGATTACGGGGCGACGGCGTGCATACCTTCCTGAATTCGGTTTCAAGGTCGCGCGATTTCCTATTCCTGCCCGATTCAATGAAAACCATCGCCCGCAATTTTGATATGGCTGAAGTTACCAGCCCCGTTGAATTTCCACAGACCCATGGCGACTCAGTCAGGCAATTCTGGCTTCCTTACAAAGATTCGCTGATCATCACCTCGATGAAGAAAGCAGTGGCCATGTACAATGACCAGTCGACTTTCGACGGGACCCTGGCGTTGACCCCGCGCATGCTCAGCGGTTCCGGGACCATGAAGATCCGGGATGCGGAAATGGATTCCAAAGGATTTCAATTTAAACGGCGCACCTTCGACGCCCTCATCGCCAATTTCAGGATCAAATCGTACGATCTGGCCGATCTGACCATCTCCACCAAGAATTACCAGACCCATTTCGACTTTGATGAACGGAAAGGTATTTTCAAATCGAATGTGGGCATTTCAAAGGTTGAATTCCCGCTGAACAAGTATGTATGCTCCATGGACCGGTTCGACTGGCTGATCGACAGTGAAGAGATACAGCTCGCCAATGAACAGAGCCGGAAGGTAACTGCCGACTCCCTAAGCCTGGCACAACTCATCGACCTGGGCTATACCGGATCGGAGTTCATCTCGGTGCATCCCTTGCAGGACAGCCTGAAATTCTTTGCCGCCAAAGCCCGGTTCAACATCCGCACCAATGTGATCCGCGCTGAGGAGGTCCGGATTATTAAAGTCGCGGATGCCGCCATTTATCCCGATTCCGGGAAAGTGGTGATATTCAAAGATGCTCAGATGCAGCCTTTATCCCGGGCGATGGTCATTGCCAACACCAAAAACCGTCAGCACCAGTTTTACAACGCGAACCTCTCCATCGCTTCCCGAAAAAATTACACCGGGAACGGCGATCTGGATTATATCGACCGTACCGGAGAACGCCAGAAGATCCATTTCTCGGAAATCCGTGTCGATTCGGCGATTCAGACCGTGGCCGCAGGGAGTATCAGCGATTCGGCACACTTCGTCCTGAGTCCCGAATTTGCCTTTAAGGGGGATGTGCAACTGGCTGCTTCAGAAAAGTTTATGCATTTCGATGGAGGCTTCCACCCCATTACCGACTGCATCCGTCAGAAGCCCGAGTGGATAAGGTTCAACGGGAAGATCAATCCGGGCCGGGTTCAGATCCCCGTGGTATTTCCGCTGCGAAACCTGAGCAATGAACCGGCCAACCTGGGACTGATGTTTTCCAATACGGATGGCAGGATCATTCCCTCCTTTTTCTGGCGGAAACTGAGTTTCAGCGATACCACCATCGTCACGGCGCAGGGATTTGTTGAATACAACATCCCGACCACCGAATTCCGTGTTGCCTCCCCGGAAAAGCTGAATAACCTGGCGGCGCTGGGTAATTTCCTCGCATTGAATACGACCAATTGCATGGTACGCGGCGAAGGAAAACTAAACCTCGGCCTTAACTCCGAGCATCTGAGGATGGAGAATTGGGGGACTTTCGATTATTTTATCCTGCCCGATTCATCGCGAATCCATCTCTCCGTCGCCATGAACTTCCCATTTTCGGTTGAGGGATTGCAAAAGTTCAGTGATCAGGTGGAATCGGTGAACCTTCCCGGAGTCAACCTGATGAAAACACCCTATTCGATGGTGCTGGACCGGTTGATGAACCCGCAGGAAGCGGAACGGTTGAAGAATGAGATGGAGCTGATGGGAAAATATAAAAAATTCCCGGAGATCCTCGAGCGAACCCTCTTCCTGGCCGATGTCTGGATGAAATGGGATACTGCCAGCCGGTCCTATGTCTCCTACGGCAACATCGGCATTGCCAATATCGGTAAAAACCAGGTTAATAAATATGTAAAAGGGATCCTTGAATTTACGAAAAAGCGCAATGGCGACGAATTTACGCTGTACTTTGAGCTGACGCGCGACGACTGGTTTTATTTCAATTACCGGGGACGGACACTCGTGGCGCTTTCTTCCGATCTGGCCTTCAACGACCTTATCCGGGCCGCGGCCCAGTCGAAACAGGAACAGAAACGGGTAAGCCATCTTGCCAAAGGATTTGTCTATTCGCTTGCCACGGAACGGAAAAAACGGGATTTCCTGCGAAAATTTACTTCAGAGGATGCCGAATGATATTTTTAACCATGCAAGGCTGGTATTTGTCGTACCGGTTGAAAAGTTTAATTTAGCCGCGTTTTAAGTAAAATGATGTTGCTGATATATCTTATTCCGGAGGTGGTACTGGCTTATCTGATCGGTTCGATCCCCTCAGCGGTGTGGGTTGGCCGGATCTTTTACGGGGTCGACGTCAGGGACCACGGCAGCGGGAACGCAGGCGCCACGAACGTCATCAGGGTACTGGGCTATAAGGCGGGGATCCCGGTATTGCTTTTCGATGTCTTCAAAGGTTGGCTTGCCGTTCAGATTGCTTCCTGGATCGGGGTTCCCGGTTTTTCGACTGACCAGGTCGAATATGTCAGGATCATGCTCGCTTTTGCTGCAGTGCTCGGGCATGTCTTTCCGGTCTTTGCAGGATTCAAAGGGGGGAAAGGAGTCGGTACCATCGCGGGGGCCGGTATTGCCTTGTATCCGCTTGCAGTGCTGATCGTCCTCGGGGTTTTTATCATTGTTCTGACAGTGTCAAGATATGTTTCGCTCTCTTCCATCATTTCGGCGCTGCTGTTTCCGGTGGTCGTGATCCTTGTATTGGGTGAACGACATCCGGGACTCATGGTGCTGGCCCTCGTGATAGCCATTTTTATTCCGCTGACCCATCGTAAAAACATCTCCAGGCTGATCCGCGGTGATGAAAAAAAATTCGATTTCAGCCGAAAGAAAGATTCGGACGCAAAACTGTAAGTGCCCTTGTTTTGGTGAAATAATCATAATTTTGTATCTTTGAAACGTTTTTGTAAATCCTGATAATCATGAAATTCATTATCTCCAGCACCGTTTTACTTAAGAATCTTCAAGCCATTCTGGGCGTGATCAATACCAATAACACCCTGCCCATCCTCGATGATTTTCTTTTCGAACTGACCGATGACAATCTCACGGTAACATCTTCGGATCTGGAAACAACCATGCGGGTGATCATTAAGCCCGACATGTCGGAGGATAACGGGAGCATTGCCATTCCGGCAAAAATTCTGGTTGATACCCTGAAGACCTTTCCGGATATCCCCATTGCCTTTACGATCGATATGACCACCCAGATGATTGAAATATCGGCAGGGGAAGGAAAATACAAGCTTTCCGGACACAAAAGCGATGAATACCCCCGCACCCCCTCTCTGGATGACACCAACGCAGTGCAGTTTGATTCGACCCTCCTGGCCTATGCCATCAATAAAACCCTGTTTGCCACCGGGAATGATGAGCTCCGGCTCGTGTTGTCGGGGATATTCTGCGAGCTGACCCCCGATGATGTTACCTTTGTTGCCACCGATGCCCACAAACTCGTCAGGTACCGCCGCACCGATGTGACCTCGGCCGAATCGACGGCATTCATCCTTCCGAAGAAACCGATGAACCTCCTGAAGAGCATCCTCACGAACCAGACGCTTCCGGTGACCATTGAATATAACCGCACCAACGCCTTCTTCTCCTTCGGAAACATCCACCTGATCTGCAGGTTGATCGACGGTAAATATCCCAATTACGACGCGGTCATTCCCAAGGAAAACCCCAATAAACTCACAATCGACCGCCATGCCCTGCTTACATCGATCAGGCGGGTATCGATCTTTGCCAACCAGTCGACCCACCAGATCCGGTTCCGGATCTCAGGGCAGGAACTGGTGCTGAGCGCCGAGGATATTGATTTCTCGAATGAAGCCCGCGAAAGGTTATCATGCGCCTATGAAGGGGAAGACCTGGAGATCGGATTCAATTCGAAATTCCTGGTCGAAATGCTGAGCAACATCGATACCGTGGAAGTGCGTCTGGAGATGTCGGCGCCCAACCGCGCCGGGATCCTCACCCCCGTGAACAGTGAAAACAAGGCTGAGGATATCCTGATGCTGGTTATGCCCGTTATGCTGAACAAGTGAAGCGGCGAAGAATAGCCGGCTGAAAATATGATAAGGGTTGATTTTACGTTCATCTTAAAATTATTCAGTATGATTAACCGATATGTTTCCTTAGGCCTGGTTACTGTTTCCATGATACTGTTCTCTTCATCCTGCGGGAAGCTTAAAGAGCTTTCGGCCTTCGATGTCGCCTATACGCTTCCCAGAACTACCTTTACCTATCATCCTACCCAGTTGAAATCGGGCGAACAACTTTTGTACGCTGGCTTTTTCAACGCGAACCTCGACAGCATTTTGCAGGCGAACGGCTTTTCGAGCGGATTGGTCGGAAATACCATGGTGACAAGCTGTTCCGTAACGATTCAGGAGCCGTCGAATATTACCTTCAGCTGGCTGCAATCGGCCCGGGCTGAAGTTTCGGCCAACGAAAATTTTACTCCGGCACAACCCGTCGGATCCGTCATAAACCAGGATCCGCTGAACAAGACGGTCGTATTGACCATGAACAACACCAACATTCGCCCCTATCTGAACGGTAAGGCTTTTTACTTCCGGATCTTCGGCGTACTGAACGGAGCGGTTCCTTCCGAATGGGTGCAGATGTATGTCGACGGAACCCTTCAGATGCACCTGGAGCCTTTGTAAGATTTTGTAAGAGAGAGTTAAAAAAAAAGAGCGGGAACATGTCCCGCTCTTTTTTTACTTCAATGAAACAGATTAGTCTTTTCGAACATTGATTGCCTTTTTTCCGCGTTTGTCCTCTGTGATGTCAAAAGAAACCTGGTCATTTTCACGAATTTTGTCCACCAATCCGCTTACGTGAACGAAAACTTCCTGTTGGCCTTCATCGTCGATGATGAAACCAAAACCTTTTCTTTCATTGAAAAATTTTACTTTACCTGTTGACATAATACTTTAAAATTAGAATGAATAACCAGAGCGAATTTACAATTAAAAATGAAAAACAAGAAATTTGTTAAATATTTTTAAAATTGTCATCCGTTTATATCGGATTTAATTCTATAATTTTACAAAAAAACAGATCCCATGAAAGACCTTTCCTTAACGCTGGAAAACCTCGATGGTGCTTTTCCCGAAACTTTTACCCAGGAGCAGATTGCCAAGGCGAAGACTATTTTTTTAAAGCGGTTGGCGGAGGATGCTCATAAACTATACCAGGGCAAGATACAAACCGTTCCCAAGGCGCCGGTTGTAGGATTCAACTGGTTTAATGTATGGTACACGCCGGGTGTATCAAAGATCTCTACCGATATCCGCGATAACAACGATGCCTCTTTTGATCTCACAAACCGGGGCAACCTGGTTGCCGTTGTGAGTGATTCGACCCGGGTGCTGGGTGATGGCGATTGCACGCCTCCGGGAGGGTTGGGGGTGATGGAAGGAAAGGCCTTCCTGATGAAATACCTGGGCGGAATCGATGCGGTGGCTTTGTGTGTCGACAGTCGCGGCCCCGACGGGAAAAACGATCCCGACAAGATCATCGAATTTGTTAAGATGTGTCAACCCAGTTTCGGGGCGGTAAACCTCGAAGATATCTCCCAGCCGAACTGTTTCAAGGTGCTCGATGTTCTGCGCGAAACCTGCGATATTCCTGTTTGGCACGACGATGCACAGGGAACTGCCTGCGTTACGCTCGCGGGGGTTCTCAATGCCCTGAAGCTGGCCGGGAAGAGCCTGCACGATGTACGCATTGTGCTTCACGGTGCGGGAGCTTCAAATACCACCATTGCCAGGTTGCTCATTGCCGATGGTGCCGATCCCGCCAGGATGATCATGTTCGATACCAAGGGGTCCCTCCATTCCGGCCGCACTGATATCAAGGCCGATCCCCGCTTTTACCGGAAGTGGGAGTTGTGTGAGACCACCAACCCTTTAAAGATGCTGACCATGGATGAAGCCATGAAAGGCGCCGATGTCCTGATTTCCCTTTCAACACCCGGACCTGATGTGATCAAACGGCCATGGGTCCATTCCATGGCTGATAAATCGATCGTATTCTGCTGTGCCAATCCGGTTCCGGAGATTTATCCTTACGCGGCAAAAGAAGAAGGCGCATTCATCGTGGCGACCGGCAGAGGCGATTTCCCCAACCAGGTGAACAATTCCATTGGCTTCCCGGGCATTTTAAAGGGGGCCCTGATGGTTCGCGCCCGCAAGATCACCGACAGCATGGCTATTGCCGCAGCCCATTCGCTCGCTGAATATGCCGAAAAACGCGGGATCCATCCCGACGACATCGTTCCAAACATGGAAGAAGCCGCGGTGTTCCCCTACGAAGCAGCCGACGTGGCCATGCAGGCCATCAAGGATGGCGTCGCCCGTATCACGATGACCCGCGAAGTGGCTTTTCAGAAGGCCAAAAAAGATATTGAACATGCCCGCTGCCTTACACGCAGCTTAATGGATAAGGGCTTCATCGACATGCCCCCTGCCTCCATGATCCACGATGCCCTCGCGTATGCCATCAAACAGGTGAGCTAGTGCGAATAGGGATTAGCGAATAGAATAACACCTTTGCCAATACGGGACAAAATTCCTGGTCCGTTGCGGCGACCAAAATGAAGTTAATATAGACCTCAGTTTTCTTTACGGAGGGTCACCAGTCTGGCTCCATGGCGCGGAACCTTCATCTCGATGTGGTTGCAGACGGCTCCCAGGTCGGTTTGCCTCCACAGATCACGGAGCATCCAGGTTCCGGTCAACCGCATATCCTTGAAATCAAAGGGTATATAATTCGTTTTTTCTGTCATGTTGAAGAACCCGACGGCGATCGATCCGTTCTCAAGTTCCTTTGCCCAGATCTGGTATCCCTGGCCTTTTCGGATCAGGGATGCCTGTTTTCCGCAGGGATCCTGGTTTACAGCCAGAACTTCATCGTTGGTGAGCAGATTCAGGGTAAAGGCATCCAGCCGGTCCAGATCGCAGCCGATGAGCAATGGTGCGGCGAGCAGACTCCAGAGGGTGATGTGGGTATATTGTTCATTGGGAGTCAGCCGGGTATAATGTAAGGCCGGTCCCCATCCGACCCATCCGACGACAAGCATATCGGGATCATTCCAGCGACCCGGCGCAGCATACGGTGAGCAGATGTTCTGACGGAATCCGATTTTCGACATACTCTCCCAGGTATCTTCAATATCGCCGGTGGTGCGCCACGAATTTCCATCAACTTCAGCGCCCCATTCCCAAACGTTACCCATCCCGTACTGGCACAAGCTGTAATGGATATCGCGGTTCACCTTCCGGATGGCATGCCGCATCTCTTTGTACGGCGCTTTTAACTGTTCCGGAGTGGGTTTCGGGGCGATTTGCCCGTAGGAGCACCAGTCGTATTTCAGGTAATCGATGCCCCATGCCGCGTAATTCCGGGCATCTTTCTCCTCGAACAGGTAACTTCCCTCATAACCCCCACAGGTTTTCGGTCCCGGGGAGGAATAGATCCCGATTTTAAGCCCGAGTGAATGTATATAACCACACAGCGCTTTCATATCGGGGAACTTCTCGTTGGTGAGTATGTTGCCGTCGCGATCGTGCGTATCCTCCCAGCCATCATCGATGTTGATGTATGTCCAGCCATGATCGATCAGTCCGCTCGATTTCATCGCGTTGGCCGACTGCCGCACTTTCTGATCGCTTACGCTCAATCCCCAGCAATTCCAGCTGTTCCAACCCAACGGGGGGGTCAGGGAGATCAGGTCGCCGACCATGATCTTCAAGTCCCGTTCGGCGTAACCGAGGTTGTTTTCGACACGAAGTGCAACCATGTATTCACCTCGTTTTTTTATGGTGCCGGTGATGGCGCCCGTAACCGAATCCAGCGCCAATCCTTCGGGAAGGTTCGGGGAGGAATAGCGTAACGGAGGCATTCCCGTGGCGGCAATTTTGTAAAGCACCGGTGAATAGGGCCGTACCCCGAATACCGCCGCACCATTGATCGATGGTTCAGGTTTAACTGGAGGTGTGGTGAGGTAAGGAACCTCGATTGTATCTTCGATCGAGGCGCCGGTAAGTGTTTCCGTGAAGTTAACGATGAGGTTTGCCGCCACATAGGGATCACATTTGAAGGTAATCGCGCGGTCAAGCTTCATCCCGGGTGTGAGCAGCAGGTCGGCCTGTTCCGAAAAGAGTTTGATCCCGCGTTCCTCAACGGCCCGGATCTTCAAACTTCCCTGAAACTCTTTTTTTAACGATTTATTCCGGATCGTGAACTTCCGGATCAGAGTGCTGTCGGATTTCCATTCGAAGGCCGACCCCGAGAAATCAAAATCAAGGTAATCGCCGATGCCGGGAAGCGAAATTTCAGGATTTTTCCCCGACATTCCGCCGGCGCCGCCCTGATCGAAACATCTTACAGCGATGAGGTTTTCCTGATCCCACAGGATCCGGGGGTCATCGACCGAAAGGACATATCTTCTCGGGATATCCCAGATTCCTCTGACTTTCGAAAAGCTGTCATCCGGAACCTGCCCGGCCTTCACCGTCACGCCATTTTCACCGATCAGTACCCCGTTCAAAAAAACCTGGTCACAGTCATCGATCTTTCCCAGGAAAAAACGGATGCTGTCGCCGTAGGGTCCATTCTTTTTCAGCGATGCGGGAATCACGACATGCTTCCGATACCAGGCGAAGCCATCCAATTCTTCATGGTCCTGGTACTCCCAGATCGTGTTGGGATCGATACTGGTCCAGGAAGAATCGTTCAAAGCGACACCGGCATAGGAGGGATGGTCACCTTTCATGAATTTCCATCCCGAACCGAGGGAAATTTTTTCCGGCTCCTGATGTAAGGTGCATGATGATACCGACAGGATAAACAACAATAACAGCGGGTGAAACAACTTCTTCATAGGGATACAGGATTTCTTGGCTTACAATCTGAACAGAATTTTTTTAAAGTCAAACCAATAGATATCGGAGTTGCCATTACCGGGCAGGTTGCGTTGCCGGTGCAGTGACGAGGACTTCCATCCCGGGGCCAGATCTTTGTAGAACTGGGTACGGTTTGCCGAGGAATAGAACAGGTAATTACCGTCGGCGCTCACCGATATACTGATCGCATTGGAACAGGGTAACCGGAGGGTTTTAACCAGATCGATCCCTTTGCTCCAACTGCCATCGGGATTGTGGAAATAGATCATGTAGGTGGAATGAAGCTCCCGGGTTACGCTGTCTTTTTGTGCCATGCAGGTCACGAGGAATTGTTCATCAGGGGCAATGGCTGCGTTGTAGAGAGATCCCGTTCCATTGACACTTTCAGGTAGGGGAATAGGGTCTGTGAACCGATTTCCTTCAGGTTTTGAAACCAGGATCTGAGATATCCCGGTTTCAGGATCGCGGCGGGTGAAATAGAGATTTCCGTTACGGGCCAGAGAGGGGTAGAACTCTTGTTTGCCGGTGTTCACAGGAGGCGGCAGTTTTTCAGGCCGTCCCCAACCTCCTTTTGTCGTTCGTTTTGCCATCCAGATATCCTGTTCGATCCAGCCGGGTTTTGCCGAAAGGAAAAAGATCCGGCTGCCGTCCATCGAAACGGAGGGTTCGGCGAAGTACCGGGATGAATCCCTGGCGAATTCGGCCACCACGGGCTGATACCAGGTGCCGCCTATGCGTTTTACGACCATGATGGTGACCCAGTCGCCGGTGTACAGGGTGTAGTAGATCTCATTCCCGTTTCCGGTAATCGAAAAGTCGCGTTCGTACATTCCGGTGGAGATGATACCCCGGGCAAACATCAGGGGTTTGTCGGAGGGAAGCGTTTGTCCCAGGTATTTTCGCGGAAGCACAGGCAATCCTTTAGGCGGCGGCTGTTCTGTACAGGAACCGGCCAGCAGGGCGGCGATGAGGACCAGCAGGGTGAACCTGGGCATGGGTTTCGGTTGTTTCGGTTATTTCCTTACCACCAGTTTCCGGATGATGGAACCCTCTTCATTGCTGAGCTTCAAAATGAAGGATCCCGAACTCCGGCTACTCAGGTCGATCGATTTTTTAAACAACGGTATGATCTTCAGTCCCGGTTCTGTCAAGACGACTGAACCATCAGCGGTAATTATCGACAAATCCGCTGTAAACGCTTTCTGTGACCGGATCTCGAGGGTGAATAATCCTTTTGAAGGATTGGGGTACACCTGAAGCGTAACGCCGGGTATTTCACCAACCAGCCCACACACTTTAAACGTCACGACCACAGTGTCGTTTCCGGTACAGGAATGTTCACCTGTCACGATCACGCTGATCTGTCGCGAACCAAACCCGATCCCTGCCGAATCGACGGTAATGGACGGGGTGGTTTTGTTTGAAGGCAACCAGAGGTAGCTAACAGCGCCGGGTGTAGTTGCGTCGAGGGTTATAGTCCGGTCGGCACAGACTGCCGTGTCGGCTCCGAGATTGACTACCGGATTGCGGAAAACCGTAAGGCTGAGCTGATCCTGGTCATTCGGGCAGAGGTCGCTTCCCGTAGCGAGGATATTCAACTGTACGGTCCCTGCCGAAACATCCGCCGGTCCGGGGGTGTAGCTGGTTTGGAGCGCATGCGGATCGGCAAAGAGGCCATCGCCCGTTGAGGACCACACGTAGGATGTTGCATGGGTTGCAGTTGCGCTGCTCAACGAATAGGGATTACCGGCGCATACCGATCCGTCGGGGCCTGCCGAAACCTCGGGTGGGGTATCGATTGTCAGGTTCATGGTAGAAGATGAAGCCAGGCCTCCTGAACTATAGGCGGTGAGGGTGAGGTGCGCTACACCGTTTTGAATATCGAGAGTCCCCGGGGTATAAACCGTTTGCAATGCAAGCGGGTCGCTGAACTGGCCGTCGCCCGTAGTAAACCAATGCAGGGAATCATAATCGTTGGCAAGCCCGTGCAATTGGTAGTTTGATCCGGAACAGATCCGGTCGTCAGACCCGGCGTTCACGGTTGTTTTGTACTGGGGCGGGAACACGATAAAGTCGACCCATGAAGCGTCGGGTGCAACTGTTACGGATGCATCCTTTTCAAAAATCCATTTGAAGGTATGGGGACCTGCAAGAACCGGATACGCCACTCTTTTGAAAGTAGTGTCGAGGTTGTTCGACCACACGCCGACCATCAAATCGTCGATAAAAAATTTCATATTGTCGAGCAACCGCTGGCAGACGACGCGTTTGAAGAAGGAGATGCTGTCGGTGATGGCACAGTTGTACTGGATCATCAGTCCCGATGATTCCCCGTGATTGATCACGGCAGAGCGGGCTGAATAGTTTCCTTCAGAACGGATAACCGGATCGATGGTCCAGGGTTTAGAGGGATCGGTGAACTGCCAGTTAAATTTGTTGAAATTCCCGGTTTCCCAGTCCTCCACGATCAGGCCGATCCGTATATTGAAATATTTATCGGTGGCTTTGTATTTGGAAGTGACCACGTTGTGAACACGGGCGGCGGATCCGATGGCAGCTCCGGCGTTGACCGTTACAGGAAAGGAGGCCAGATAAGTTTGGCCGGCATCGAGTGTTCCGATGTTCACCGTTCCGGTTTCAATGTTCAGGTAAGGATTGCCTGACGTGAGATGGCTCACCACGTTCTCGGCATCCCAGATGCCCGGGTTCCGGGTTTCGATGCGGAGTGTCGCAGTTTCACCGGGGTCAAGTCTTCCGTTCCCGTTGCCACCCGGAAGGGGATCAATGATGGTGAGGCCCTCGATTACCACGTCGGGTGCGTGTGCGATCATCTGGAAGGTACTCCAGGTAATGCTGTCGTTCTTGTCGACTGCTTTCACCGTAAACAATACCGCTTCGTTGTTGGCGATCGAATCGCTGACTTTAAATTTATAGGCGTCGGTTATGGTGATCTCCTGGTCCACTTCAAAATGGCCGTAGTACTGCACGGTATCAAGCATGGTGATGTGCGGATTATCGGTCGAAAGATAGACCCTTACACTGTCGGCAAAGGTGGTGCCTACATTTTGCATTTTCAGCGACATCAGTTCGGTTTCGCCATAATCCATGAGGCCGTTACCATTTCCGAAGGTCACGTCATTCAGAATATTTCCCGTGTTGGCGATGGAGGCGACCGGTACCATGATGTCGACGGGAGAATAGTAGGTCAGGCAGTGGCCCGAGCGGGTGTCGGTCCAGCAGGGGTATGTTCTGCCGTTATACGCATCGATGGCGAGATAGTCGCCCATGTATTGCGAGGCCATACTCGGGATGGGTGACGGGGTAAACGCCACGTCGCTGACCTTGAGGTCGGTGAAAGTCTCGCCGCCGTCGGTCGAATAGGCCATCCAGGCTTCTGCTTCGCTGGAGGCACAGTTGCGGTTGTCGTAAAAGACGATGCTGATGTAGCCGTTAGCCTGGTCGCAGGTAATCCAGGGGAGGTAGTGGTGTTTACCGGCGGTGGAGTCGGAGTTGATCCGTTTCGGGGCAGACCACGTTGTGCCTTTATCGGTTGATTTGATCATGTAAACGGAGCTTCCCGGGCCGATGTTCACGCCGGGAACCCCGATGTTGGTCCATACAACATAGATTGTTCCCCGGTAGGGACTGTTGCTGATATCACACGTCATTGACGGGAAAGAATTGACGCGCATATTCTGTGATACCCCTGAGGTGCGGATTCCTTTCAGGTTGTTGATAGCCCGGATGGCGGGTTGCCAGGTGGCGCCGCCGTCGAGCGATTTGGCGAATCCGATGGCTTTTTCATCGCCGGGCCAGTTATCGTAAACACCCCAGGCCGCGTAAACTTCGCCATCAGGACCGCATTTGAAGTTAATCCCCTGGTTGTGGCTGCCCGCTGCGGTTGCTGATGAAATGTTGACCGGCGTGCTCCAGCTTGTCCCGTTTGTAGTTGACCGGGATACCGAGATGTTGCTCGATACCATCCATCCATCATACAGGTTGTTTTTGTAAGGACTGGTCGGCACCACATCAACCCAGAGGTGATTTTTATCGAGCATGTTCAGGATGCTTCCGTTGGCAACTTTTTTGGTGGTCCATGAAGCGCCCTGGTTGTCGGAATAGGCTACGGTCTGACCATAGCCGTTATCGATAAAACCCACGAACCATCTGCCGTTCAGGTCGATCACCGCTGCCGGGTCGCCCGAGTTGGAGCCTCCGGCGCCTTCAACGGTTCCACCCCATACCGTGCCTCCGTCCATCGTGGAGAGGGCATCGGCCCCCTTGACGCTTCCGGTACTGGGCTGTGGTGTCGAGTTGTTCGAATTCAGAAGATTCTGGTTGTTATTCGGATTGATGACGATGGAATTTTCACTCTGTGTAGTTGATGAAGGTTCATTGGTAACACAAACGTCGGGTGAATCGGCCACCCTGACTCCCCGGATCAGCAGTTTACTCCCGGTGTAGCGGGCCGGCGGGATCTGGACGTAAGGCTGCACCGGAACGAATCCCGCGGCCGCGCATCGCTGCCAGTAACCCATGTTGTCGATCTTTGTATCCACTTTATAGTCAGGAGGAAATACCGGTTTCTGATCCTGCGCAACAACGATGGTTCCAGTCAACAGCATGTTAAGACCCAACCATAACACGTAAAATGATTTTCTCATGATTTTCAGGAGGATTTGATTTGTTTCAACAAAAGTACTGATTATCCCGACAAATTCCCAATCCGGACAATTATTGTATCTTTGCATCGTTAACCGGTTTTGTTGAATTTATTCCGACTTCGGAATGTGTTTTTGAGAAAATAAACTGACTTCATGCAGATCCCGGCCAAAGGGCACGCATATAGATTCAAAGTTAAGGCGATGCGGTTTTTCACCCTGCTTTTGTTGGGATTATTTCTGTATGCCAACACCGGATTCACCGTTGTGCGGCACATTTGCAGCGCGGACCCTGTTGACCGGGTCAAGATTTTCAATGAATACGCATCGGGGGAGTCATCAGGTTGCTGCTGTTGTTCGGGAGCGGATCAAATTTCTGACTGTGATGGTCATGCTTCTCCTTATCTTATGCCTGCTCCCTGTTGCAAGGAGTTTTATTCCTATCTCAAAGCTGATCTGACCTCTTTACCTTCGACAAAAATCCGTGATTTCTTATATCCCGCTCTTACGTCCGATTTTCTGATGTTATGTATCGAAGATCCGGTATCAGAACCTCGGGTAATCGGGCCTGTTCCTGTTGCTGATCCCGTACCCCCGCCCGGGGGGAAAACCCTGATCTATTATCTCCATCAGGTTAAAATTCCATATCATTTTTCCTGAGTTTACTGCCAGCTGATAACCTTTAAGGCTCGACCTGTGGGTCGGAGTTAAGTAAATGGTTATCCGGCATCAGCAGATGAGCCGTTGTCTTTTTTTCTAAACCATCAGGAAGCGACATTTCGCGAAAGTTCCCGTGACTATTGAAGTTCAGGTTTAGGTAAAACAGTCATCCGGCCTTGTGCCTGCCTTGCGATGCTGGTATCAACAATCAGTATTCAAATCAAAATATCTCTTGAAAATGAACAGGAAAATCATTCTATATATATCTTTTCTATTGATATTTGAATTGTGGAATTCTGCTTACGGACAGTCGGTACAGGGTTTCGTTTATGAAGTTAATGAAATGGGGAAGAAGACTGGTCTGCCAGGTGTGAACCTTTACTGGCAGGGAACGACCCAGGGGACTTTTTCCGATTCGACCGGTCGGTTCCGGCTCTCCGGTTCCGGTAGGCATCAATGGTTGGTTGCCAGCCTCGTTGGTTACCGGCCCGACACAGTTTCCCTGCAGAAAGGGCAGAAAGAGATCGAAATCGAGCTCCGGCCGCTGGTCTTAGACCTGAAGGAGGTTCAGATCAAAGGCAGCAATGGCAACGCTTTTATTTCGCGCCTCAATGCCCGGGCCACAACCGTGATCACAACGGGAGAGCTCCAACGGGCAGCCTGTTGCAACCTGGCCGAAAGTTTTGAGACCAACGCTTCGGTCGACGTTTCATACAGCGATGCGGTTACCGGCGCCCGGCAGATTCAATTGCTTGGATTATCGGGGATTTACAGCCAGATCATGACTGAAAATGTACCCCTGATACGGGGGTTGGCCATCCCTTATGGATTGAATTACATTCCAGGGTCGTGGATGGAATCGATTCAGGTTGCCAAAGGAACGGCTTCGGTGATTCAGGGTTACGAATCGGTTACCGGACAGATCAATGTTGAATACAAGAAACCCGAAAACAGCGAGAAGTTTTTCATCAATCTATTTGGCAACAGCAACCTCCGCTTCGAGGCCAATGCCGATGGCGCCGTTAAGATCAACGACCGGTTGAGCACCTCGTTGTTGGTCCATGCGGCCGATTCGCGTTACAAATTCGACCGGAACGATGATGGGTTTATGGATCTTCCGAAAGTGACGACCCTAACGGGATTCAACCGTTGGGATTACATCATCCCCAACAGGTATGTTTCGCGGCTGGGGGTTAAATTTCTTTACGAAGACCGAAACGGCGGGCAGATGGATTTCGATCATGACTCCTTTTCCTTTGATACAAGCGGGATTTCGGACGGAACCAAACAATATGGTATCGGGTTGACGACCCAACGCCTGGAACTGTTCTGGAAAAACGGTATCATGTTCGGTAACGGGGCGGAGTCGAGCGTTGGCCTGATCGTGTCGGCCATCAACCACCAACAGGATGGATTTTACGGGATCAACAAGTATCACGGGCATGAGCAGAATCTGAATGCCAACCTGATCTATACTTCGCATATAAAGAGCAAACAGCATCGCATCTCGGCCGGGTTGAGTTATTTTATCGACGATTATTCCGAGAATTTTCTTCAGACCCGGTTGGCGTACCGGTATCAGTACCTGCCTGATTCGGTGACTCCGACGCAGGCTGACTTGTTCACGCTGGTCGGCGATTCGCTGGTCGAATATGTTATGGACCGATCGGAATGGGCAGGCGGCGCATTCTTTGAATATACCTTCGACATCAAGGATAAATTTACCCTGATCGCCGGTTTGAGAGGTGATTATAACAACCGTTTCGGATTTTTACTGACCCCGCGGCTTCACCTGCGCGTTAATATTCTCAAGGATCTGGTTTTGAGGGGATCCGTCGGAAAAGGCTACCGCAGCCCGAACCTGCTTGCCGAAAACCACGCAGTTTTCGTGAGCCAACGGGCGCTCTTTTTCGATTCAGAACTTGGAATGGAGGAAGCCTGGAATTTCGGGGCAAACCTGACCTGGACCTTTCAAATGTTTGGACATAAGTCGGAACTGAGTGTCGATGCTTATCGGACGAGCTTTATCAAACAGATTATTGTGGATCAGGACAGCATGCCGGCGGCGGTTTTCTTTTACAATCTCGATGGAAAATCGTATGCAAACGTGCTTCAGGCACAGCTTGTTTTTGCGCCGGTTCATCAGTTATCGGTTACGGTCGCTTTCCGGTTGAATGATGTGAAAATAACAGAAGGCGGGCAGTTAAAGTCAAAGGCCATGGTAAATCAGTACAAGGGGCTGTTATCGCTCTCCTATGCCACGAAATTTGAAAAATGGAAGTTCGATCTCACCGGACAGTTGAACGGTCCGTCGAGGCTTCCCGAAACGGAGAAGATGCCGGTTTCGTTGCAACGTCCTTCGCACTCCCCGGTCTGGATAAACCTGCTGGCTCAGGTGACCCGGAAGTTTAAAAATTTCGATATTTATCTCGGGGGTGAAAATTTGACCAATTTCCGGCAGATGGATCCGATCGTCGAGTACTGGAAACCCTACCACACCCATTTCGATGGGTCGATGGCATGGGGGCCCATCACGGGCATCAGTATTTACGCGGGATTCAGGTTTGCGCTGAGATAAAACCGGGAACCATGGAGGACGAAGAGTTGGACGAAGAGTTGGACGGAGAGTTGGACAATCAGTAATATATGTTAATAAAAGTTCAAACTATTAAAAAAAAACATATGAAAAGAGTAATGAAAAAACAGAGATTAATTGTTTTCGCGACAATCATTTTAGGAATTCTTGTGTTCCCGGCATTCGGCCGGGGCACAACGCAGATCAATAATTTTGCCGGGGTGGCCGGATGTTATAAAACCTTCGGGGAATGCGTTTTCCAGGATGTTTACAGCGATGGGATCCCCGTATCAGGTACAAGCACCGGCAGCAGCAATGCGGATGTTATGGCGGGGCTGTCCCTCCTGATGAGCGTGGATCAGAAGGCTTCGGGGAAGTCAGATACCTTGCGGATCAAAACCTCTGCTGTTTGCGGGCAATGTAAGGACCGGATTGAGCAGAACATGGCCTTTGAGAAGGGGATCAAAGATGTTTCTCTTGATCTGGACACGAAAATAGTGACCATCCGGTACAATCCAAAAAGTACCACGCCGGATCAGATACGGAAAAAGATTTCAAAACTGGGATATGATGCCGACGAGGTTCCGGCAGATCCGGTTGCCTATGAAAAGCTCCCGGCCTGTTGCAAGAAGGATGCCCCGAAGCATTGATTTAACTTACAGAATTGCATGGTATCATTTGCTTTATCCCACAAGTTTCATAGTGGCAACCATGAAAAATGCTTTGCGCATAATCGCAAAGGGTATACTTTTACAATCAGTTTCTTTTGAATTTTGAATGAAATTTCATAAAAATGCCGACCCGGAGACGGTTCCGATACTATACGTTCAATGATCATTTTAGGATCAGATTCTTTACACATGAAAAATCCACCGAAACCAGGTTTATGAAAATCGCGAAGATAATACCGGATTTTCCGTGTGATAATTCGTAAATCGTAAATCTTGTTCAATCGTAAATGCTTTTCTCATATGGAAAATATTCAGGTGAAACGACCCACCTTACTTCTGGACGAAGTGAAATGCCGGCAGAACATCACCAGGATGCGGGAGAAGTCGATGCGGTCAGGCGTTGCATTTCGACCTCACTTCAAGACGCATCAGTCGTCAGAGATCGGGCGTTGGTTCAGGGAGCAGGGCGTCGACAGGATCACGGTATCTTCGGTTACCATGGCCGAATATTTTGCCACAGATGGATGGAAGGATATCACGATTGCCTTTCCGGTCAACCTGCCCGAGATCGATGCCATCGACCGGCTGGCGTCACAAGTCAGGTTGAACCTGCTGGTTGAATCTCCGGAGGTCATCCGGAGCCTTGACCGGGGACTGCGGTATTCCGCAGGCATATTCATCAAGATCGATACCGGTTATGGGCGGACCGGAGTGCCGTTCGACCAATTCGACCGGATCGGGTCGCTGCTGGAAGCTGTTTCGCATTCCCGGAACCTCGAATCCATGGGGTTTCTGACCCATTCAGGACACACGTACCAGGCGGGATCGGTGGATGAAATAAGGCGGATACACCGGGAAAGTGTGGAGCGGCTGACGCAGATAAAGAGACGTTTTCAGGATAAATATCCTTCTTTGATCATCTCAACCGGGGATACGCCGTCGTGCAGTGTTGTTGAGGATTTCGGGGGAGTGGATGAGATCCGGCCGGGGAACTTCGTTTTTTACGACGGGATGCAGACAGCGCTGGGTTCCTGTACGGATGACCGGATCGCGGTGGCGATGGCCTGTCAGGTTGTCGCCGTGCATCCGGAGCGACAGGAGTTGGTCATTTACGGCGGTGCGGTTCATTTTTCGAAAGAGAGGTTGCATGATTCCCGGTTAGGTGTCGTTTACGGATGGGGTGTTGCCCGTAAGTCAGGCGGATGGGGCGACCGCATCGACGGCATGTATCTCGCGGGATTATCGCAGGAACACGGCATTGTAAGGCTGCCACCGGGATTGGTTGATCAATACAGCGTCGGCGATACGGTGCTGATTATACCGGTGCATTCCTGTCTGACCGCCTCCTGTATGAAAGAATACACAACCCTTTCCGGAAGAATCCTCAGCACACTTCGATAAACCGGCAAATAACTCCCGCAGGTTCTATGACGGAATGGTGAAATGGTGCCATGGTATGATGGTGAAATAGTGCCATGGTGCAATGGTGAAATAGTGTGATGGTGCAAGAGCGAAAATTATTCAAAGTTCAAACCAGGGATTAGATATTAGCGATTAGCGAATAGAAAAAACAAATATTCATAATTTTCACATCCTCAAATTCTCAAATTTTCAAATCAGCACATCAGCACATCAGCACATTTTCATTCACTCAATCACTGACTCACTCAATTAATTAATTCGTACGCCAGTCCGAAGGGTTTCTCGTTTCGCGCTTAGCGTATTTAAAAAACTTGTCCGCTTGTCTCCTCTTTGTCAAACTCTTTGTCCAATAAGTTGACCTTTTTTAAAAATTCCGATTAACCTTCAGATCAACAATCAGGAAGGGATGAAAGATATCGGAATAAAAACGGTTACGATCAAAGGGATTCGGGCCATATGCCTTTATTTTCACCAGGATCAGGGGTTAATCATCCGGATTAAGATGTTGAACGGGAGTTACTGGAATTCGTCGTTGCGTTGCTGGGTTGTTCCCGATTTGATGGAAAACCGGAAGGGGTTGCGACGGCTTTTCAGCGACCGGACGCTGTACAATCCATTTATCCTACGGGAACGACGAAAAGTTGGAGGAGAAAGTGAAAGGATCCCGATTGATCTGCCGATGCTTGATCCCGAAGGCTATGATCTGGTGGATCGGCTCCGTAGGTGGATGGTATTCAGGAGGTACTCGGAATCTACTGTAAGGATTTATACTGAAATGTTGGAAATTTATCTGAGGTTCATTAAGCCCGACAAGCCTGAAGATGTGTTGGATGATGGCATTCAGCGTTTTACCAATGGATATATCCTGCCTAGGCGGTTAAGTTTCTCGTACCAGAACCAGTTGGTAAATGCGTTAAAGTTGTTTTATATTGAAATTCTGAAGCGGGAGATGGAACCGTCGAAGTTTCAGCGACCACGGCCGGAGTACCGGTTACCGAATGTGCTGAACAAGTCGGAAGTGAAAAGGATCCTTGATTCATTAAGGAACATCAAGCATCGGGCGATGCTGACCACGATTTATGGTTGTGGATTGCGGCGTGCGGAGTTGTTGCATTTAAAGCCAGGTGACATTGACAGCAAGCGGGGGTTGCTGATGGTCAGGCAGGGGAAAGGGCGGAAGGATCGCGTTGTTCCCATTTCTGAGCGGAACATCGCGTTATTACGTGCTTATTACCGTCAGTACAAGCCGGTGGTATGGATGTTTGAGGGCAACGTGCGGGGGAGGCAGTATGATGAGCGCAGTTTGCAGATGGTATTGAAGCAGGCAGTGAGGAAGGCCGGGATCCGGAAACCGGTGACCCTGCATTGGTTGCGGCACAGCTACGCGACGCATTTGCATGAGTCGGGGGTTGACATCCGGTACATTCAGGAGATCCTGGGGCACAAGGATACGCGTACGACGGAGATTTACACCCATGTGAGTTCAAGGAGCATTCAGTTGATCCGCAGTCCGTTGGAAGATTTATAGGAAGCGTAAGTAATTTCATATCTATTGTTCATAAATTTTATTTCGGTTTCTTGTTTTTGTTAAATGTTTATTATGTATTTTGGTAGAATATATTACAACGAATAAATCTTTTATCAGAGGTCTGTTTATCGGGTCTGGAAGGGACGAAGTGTGCATTTGCATCATTAATGGTATTGTCGGTGGCAGGTTCTTGAGGGACTTTAGAATATCAGGTTAAAGAATTTCTAAAGTTCAGTCCGGGTTTATACAGGGTACTTTGGCTTGAACTGGAGGGAGGATACGAAGGCCCAACAAGTATTGACATGGTGGGCATGGCCATGTAACAAGAAATTTCGGGGAGCATGAAGGATTGTTGTTTAATGGGATTTTTGGGAGAATATCAGGTTTTCCAGGGTATTTAGGAAGGTCGTATAAGTTTTGGGGTTCCGTTAAGCGGCGGCAAGTCAGCCTGGTTTTTCCGGTTCTCCACTCAAAAATAACACGCAACATTTATTCGCCTATTTACACTCTCATGGCCCAAAAATAAAACTACATTACCCGCTCCTACAAGTGAGTTAGCGGCTATATTACAACCGACCGTGCTAAACAGAAAGTTCATATATTTGCAGACACAAAAAATTAAGTAAAGACAGAATGTAAAAAATAATTTCTTTCAGACATATCAGAACAACAACCGCAAA
>JAQWBQ010000049.1:27272-30596 GCA_028706295.1 Bacteroidales bacterium | reverse complement strand
TGGAGTAAAGCAATTGGCCGTAGACTTCAGCTTTCAAACGCATATCGCGGCGGATGGTAAAATCATACCCGATCACCAGGTGGTGCGCCTTGCTGAAATCGAGGCTGCGGTTAGGCTGAACCGTAATTTCAGGATTTACCTCTGTTTCGGTGAGGTAAACCCCGACATCCTCCACCTGTGAATGTTTTCCGTAACCCACACTGAAGGCATGCCGGGGCAGGGCCTGCCATCGTAAAGCCAGTCTGGGCTCAACCGAATAATGATGGTTCAGCAGGAAATACTGAAAATTCAATCCTGCGGTCACGGAGAGCTGATCGTTTAACTCCACTTTCGACTCCGAATAAACCTGGAGCAGATCCGTATTTCCGTGCCCTTCATCGATCACTGAAAACTGACCGGTCAGCGGGTTCACTCCTTCAATGTGCATATCATAAAAGAGGTTGCTGTAGCGAAACCCGGTTCTGTTGGTGTGCCTTGCCCCGAACTTCACATTCAGGCAACTCCCGGCGCTGAAACGGTAGTTCCGGTATTCTACATGATCCTGAGGTATGTAATCGTATGAGGTGGTCAGGAGGTTGTTGTCGTAAAAGATATCGTTGTAAGTCACTGCAACATAAGACTGCAGGAATGATTTTCGTGAGACCGCGATGCGGTGCGTCAGTCCAAGGGCGCCCATGTTGTTGTTAAGCACCGATTGGGTGCGGTCCTCAAGGGTCTTCCATTGTGTGGAATCCTCTTCCGGCGAATAACCGGATCGCGATATTCCACCGATGCCAATCAGTGCAAAAGTACCCGCTTTCCGGGCAGGCAGGTTGATCTTGAACGAGAGGTCCTGGTATTGCGGAATCTTGTTTTTCATCGAAGGATCGATCCATTGAAGAAATCCGAGTATTGAATAGCGGTAGTTGAACAGGTACGACGACTGATTCTTACGGCTGAAGGGACCTTCGGCCGACAGATCGATTCCCTGAAGGCCGAGTTGAAGTGCGAATTCATGCCGGTTGGTGTTGCCGGTTCGGAACCGCATGTCGAACACGCCCGATAAGGAATTCCCATATTGTGCCGGGAATGCTGCCGTGTAGAAATCGGAGTTGTTGAGTACCTGGCTACTGAACATGGTCATTCCGCCACCTGAAGTTCCGACGTAGGCATAATGGTTGGGATTTGGGATGTCGATACCGTCGACCCTCCACAACAAGCCTTTTGGCGAGTTACCCCGGATGATGATCTGGTTTGAATTCACATCTGCGCTCGAAGCCACCCCTGCAAACCCCGAGACCGCCCGCATCGGATCGTCGGCCGATCCGGCATAACGACGGCTCTCCTCCACGTTGAACGAACGGGCGCTGACCATGGCCATGGAATTCACCGGCTTATCTTTTTCAACCTCCGCGCGGATCTCCACTTCGCCGGCATTCAAGGCCATCTCTTCCAGTTCGACATGCACCACGGATTCTTTTCCCGAGGATACCAGGATTTCAGGAATGACGACCGGTTTATAACCCATGTAACTCACCTGGATTGAATGACGACCTACTGCTACTTTTTCGATTCGAAATTCGCCGCTGAGGCCGGTCGTGGTTCCTTTCACAGGATCGGAATCGAGAATGACGACATTCGCGCCGGGAAGACCCGTTTTTGATGCGGCATCCGTTACCATGCCCCTGATTACCTGAACCGGGGTTTGAGCAACCGAAGGATTTGTGAGTGTCAAAATAAAAATAAGTATGGCTGGTTTTAACAACCTCTTCTGATTCTTCAACTTCATCATTCGTTTTTAACAGTTTTACGGTATTGATTGATATATTAATCTGATTTTCCAATAATTAGCTTAGACGGAACACAAATGAACAAACTAAAAATGAATTGATCGAAAAGCTCATCTTTCATCCATAAGACAAATGAGATGATCTTCACCCCCATGCTCAAAAGAAAAAAAGTGGATTTCCGTTTTATCGCCCGGCCCCACCGGCAGGCACGTTCTCAGAAAATTTTAACCCCCAGGGCTCCGCCCACCCACAATTGTATCCGGTGCGGGCCTGTTGTGAAGGTGTGATCATAGAAGGTATAGGGGGCGATGCCATCGGGCATAATTGTGTTGCCGGTATTGAACCAGTAAAGATTGAGTGCCGGGCCGGCGAAAAGCGTCCATTTCCGGGCTAACCGTATATCTACGGTGGGAATCAGCCGGGCCTGCATCCCGTGATACCGGAGGCCGGTACGGGTCGACATCACCACGCCGCACGTCAGGTCTGTCCCCATCCCGACTCTTTTGCCAAAACCGATCAGCGTTCCGAAACCATAGGTAAAATTGACCATTCCCCCTTCTCCTGCCCCGGCTTTAAAAATATTGTAAAATTGGCGGGTGCCAGCCCGCAAAGCCGCGTTGATGTAAAAAACCTCATCGGCTGAAACCTCCATACTGTAATACCCACCGTGGCGGATTACCGTCAAAAAACCGACCGGAACACCCGATTCTACCTGCCCAACGACATTAAAAAGGGCCAGTTGAAACCCGTTCAGGATTCGGGAATAATTTAACAAGCCTCCGATCTGTACGCCGCGATTGGCCTGCGGAGCGACATTGATAAGTCCGGCGATTTGAACTCCCCGGTTCTCTTTGATCGTCAGGTTTAGCAAGCCGGCCATCTGAAATCCCCAGTTTTCGCGGCCATAGTTAACCAGGCCCGAGATCTGTGCCTGATTCACTTCATACATGCCGGCATTCAGGATACCTGCAACCTGCCAGCCATTCACATGATGAAAAGCAAGGTTGAATAGCCCGGCCAGGTCCATCCCCCGCATTTTTCCCAGGGTAATGTTGCCCAGGCCCGCCAGCCGGAAGCCTTTCAGGGTATCTGACAACCAGTTAACGATCCCGGTTAGCTGGAATCCTTTGACAGGGCCCAGATTCACGTTGCATAATCCCCCGAGCTGAAACCCGCTGGTTTGACCACCGGTCAGATTTGCCAGTCCTCCCAGTTGAAAACCCCGTACATCCATCCGTTCAATATTTACCAGGCCTCCCACCTCCACACCGTTTAACTCGCGGGCATACCCTGCCAGAACATTGAAAGAGAAACCATTTGAGTAAGATCCCGAGGCCATTCCATGGGTACCTGCACCGGGCACAAACGATATTTGGGCAGATCCCTTACGGTAAATTTGTACGTTTTGCGCCGTACGGACCGATTTCCGGGGAACCAGGAATTTCACGAACGCCATCTCCTCCACTCCTGCTATTACCGGTTGTCCGGGCGATAAGGTATCCGGGGAACGGGTACCGAGAACAGCCTTCCGCGATGACAGCTTTTCGACTGCGGG
>JAQWBQ010000049.1:0-27172 GCA_028706295.1 Bacteroidales bacterium | reverse complement strand
GCCGGCTCTTCATCCTGAAACCGGGCATTCAGCCGGCAATCGAGGATCCCGGGATGGTCGGTCAGAACATCAACGGAATAATATTTATGTAAAATAAAGATCACCTCTTTCAACGTGGTTTGCTGGAAAACCAGGCTCCGGTTGAACCAGAAAAGCCGATCCGGTGGCTCCCCGGCAGTCAATTCGGGTGAATTGCACCCTTTTTTTAACCTTCCGGTCATTCCGGCCGTAAGGATTACCGATAGTGTATCGCGGGAACCCGCTCCCATCCTGAAAAGCATCACCTTTCCGGTCGTTACCGAAACATCCGTTTCCAACCAGTTCCGATTACGGGCACCGGGATCCCCGTTAAGCTGGTCGGCGGCACCTCCATTGCCATCGTCAATGCGTTCAGCGCCGGCCGCAGGTTTGGCCAGGGGGTTACGGGCCACATCACCACCCTGAACAGTGGAGCCGTTGCC
Organism: Bacteroidales bacterium; assembly: GCA_028706295.1. Classification (GTDB taxonomy): domain Bacteria; phylum Bacteroidota; class Bacteroidia; order Bacteroidales; family FEN-979; genus CAIVAT01. Next base: position 26,711 of record JAQWBQ010000049.1, on the reverse strand, counting down.
GTCCACGGTTTCCATCACTCCATCTGAATAAAGGTTCTTTACCGCGAATTCCGTTCCCACGACGCGTATCCGGGCATCTCCGGCTTCAACCACGAATGGGTTCCGTTCATCGGGTCGCACTTTGAAATAAGCCTCACCGGTAAGGATTACGGCACGTGAATCATCCCCGAAATCGGGATTTACCAATAGCAAGGATCCCTTTTTCAGGGTAACCACCGATCCGTCGCTGAGGGTATCAGTCCGGTTTGTCTGCGCTGCGTAAATCTGCTGACCCTGATCTTTCCGGGTAATCCGAAAGAGTAAAAAATAGATGCCAACGAGAATCAACAGGGATGCCGCGATCCTGAATGCATACAAGCGGATCCTACGCGGGGAGATACGTTCCGGAACCGCGGGCGGCACAGGTTCTGACTGTTCGTTGACGGGTTCAGAAGGTTCCTCACCGAAATCGATCCGGTCGGTCAGCGTAAGCCAGGCTTTATCGACATCCACCACCACCGGAACCGGAACCAGCTTACCCGATTCGATCCAAACCGCCTCCAGCTTTTCCAAAAGATAGCGATGGGCCGGGTCTTCATCCAACCAGGCCATTACTGCTTCATTTTCCGGATCACCGGTCTCGCCTTTCAGGAACTTCAGCAGTAAAATTTCTTCAATATCGGGTTGGCTTTGGTTCATGTATTCTCTGTGATAACAACCGGGGCCTCCTTTACCCCTATCGGTCATTCAATTTTTCTAAAACGGATCTGCAATTCAAAAACAACAGATGAAAATAATTGCTTTCGGCGCTTTACCGCAACTATTCTCTGAAAATATCGAAAAAGAACAGAATCAGCCAGGGCAGGTACTCCGACAGCTCCTCCCTTAAAAATTTCAACGCCTTTCCCATCTGGTTCTCAACAGTTTTCACCGAGATGCCAAGTTTACCGGCAATTTCAGCGTAGGTCAACCCGTCATAGCGACTCAGGATGAACACCTTTCGCCGCTCCGCCGGCAACCGGTCGATTGCCTGCCTGATCTTCGTCTGCAATTCACCAACTACTAAGGAATCCCCGTCAGAATGCTCCATTTCGGCAACCTCCTGCTCCTTCGCCTTCCGGTAGGCTTCCACAACGACCTGATGCTTCATTACATTGAGGCAATTGTTCCGTACAGCCCGGAACAGATAAGCCTGGACCGAACCGGAGATCCGGTTGGTATGGCGGTTTACCCAAAGATGGTACATAACCTCCTGCACTGCCTCCTCAGCAGCGGGAACATCTTTCAGAAAATGGTTGGCATAGGCGCACAAGATGCTGTAATTGTTCCTGAAAAGCGACTCAAATTCACTTTTCTGCATAATCCTGGATGAATCGGGGGCTTCGGTCGCCATACCGGAGAATTGATTTGATCTCATGCAAACATACGAAATTCTGCTCCGCCATATATCATCTTCCATGATGTAGTTAACTTTCAACATTGCATCGTCAGAAAGAGATTTTTTATATTTACGATTGAACATGATTTACGATTGACGAATGAACTCCGGGTTCGAAAAAAAAGTATCTTTGACGGAACGGAACATATTTCATAATTCCACGACGTATGGCTTCTCTGAAATATCACCTCCTTTGCCTGCTTATCCTGCATGGGCTCAGCGGAATGCCCGAAATTATTGAAAAAAAATACGAAATCGGAGGGTGGAGCAGCAATTCGACCGGACTCTTCCAGACCGTTTCCGTAAAAGGCGCCGTGCTTTCCGCGTTACCGGGCGAGCCACTGGTACCCTGGCTGAAGGTTGTTCTGGTATTGCCACCGGGTCAGAAAGCCAAATCGATTGAAGTGATCCGCGAAGGGGGGCAACCCATTCCGGGCCGATGGCTGCTGATGCCCCGACAGCGGGTTATACCGCTCTCTTCGGTTCCTGACTCGGGATTCCTGATGAATAACGCACTTTACCGGCAAAATATTCCCTATCCGGCAGCCACTCATGGTATGCTTTCAACCGGGTATATCAACGGTTTTTCAGTTGCCCTCTGCACCTTTACCCCCCTGAGTTACCTGCCATCGACCGGACAACTGACGCTGTTTGGCAGGGTTACGGTACGCATTGAGACCGGGCCGAAGGAACCAGGCGATAAACCAGTGGCTCCTAAAGTAATTTCGCCACAAATGAAACAGCGGGTATGGACCATGATCCAGAACCGGGAGTCGATGACCGCTTATCCCGAACCCGACGTTTCTCCGGAAACATATCATTACCTGGTCATTGCTCCGGCCATCTTCGGAAATGAATTCAAGCCACTCTTGGATCTGAATGCGAAAAAGGGGCTGTCGACACGGATTGTCACCATCGACAGCATTGTGGCGACAACACCGGGTTATGATATCCAGGAAAAGATCCGCAATTTCATCATCGCGCAATATCAAAACCACAGTATTGAATACGTGTTGCTGGCGGGCGACCATGCATTGGTCAAGTCGCGGGGACTTTACTGCAAGGTGGTTTCGGGGAATTCGGTCTACGAGGATTACAGCATCCCTTCCGACCTTTACTATTCGGCGCTCGACGGGAACTTCGACGCCAATGGCAACCATATTTACGGCGAACTGAACGACAACGCTGACCTTTTACCCGATCTCTCCGTTGGCCGGTTCCCGGTGGGCGATGTCACGGGGCTCAGAAACATGATCAGGAAGACCGTTTCCTATCAGACCAACCCGGTGCTTGGCGAACTGAACCGTCTGCTCATGGTGGGAGAACACCTGTACAACGAACCTTTTACACTGGGCGGACCTTTCATGGACCTGCTGATCGGTAACCATAACGATAACGGGTATTTCACCCGGGGAATCCCTACCGCAGTCAACGTGATCTCAAAGCTTTACGATACCCTCATCACGCCGCCCAACAACGTCTGGAACTGGTCAAAAGCCATGCTACTCGCCTCGATCAACAGGGGAAGTTCGTTCATGCACCATCTCGGTCACGCCAGCACAACGTACATGCTCCGGATGGGAATGGGCGATATCACCAACAGCAATTTCGCACTGGTCAACGGGGTCGACCACAACTTCACCCTCCTGTATACCCAGGGTTGCTACTGCGGGTCCTTCGACATTGCAGGGGGTTGCATTGGCGCCAAATCGGTGTCGATCGAAAATTTTCTCGTGGGAGGCATCTTCAATTCAAGGTACGGGTGGTTTAACCAGGGCACGAACGACGGACCTTCGGAGCACCTCCAGCGTGAGTTCGTCAGCGCTCTTTACGACAGCGCGGCCCCGGAACACCATCTGGGAACTGCTCACCTGATTTCGAAAATCGAAACTGCGCCGTGGGTCGGACTTCCCGGGGAATTTGAACCCGGTGCACAACGCTGGTGCCATTTCTGCTGCAATCTCTTCGGTGACCCCGCACTCGAAATCTGGACCAGTGAACCGGTCAATTTTACTACGCTGACCTGGACCGGCATCGTCGACAAGGACTGGAATAATCCGCATAACTGGGATCCGGCACAGATTCCCACCTCACTCAGCAATGTACTGATACCTCCAACGGTCAATTCTCCCGAAATTACTACCACCAGCCCGGCCACCTGCCATAATCTGGTTATTGATCCCGGCTCAACCCTCACCAACCCAACCGGAAAATCAATAATTATAAGGGGCACCCTGACCTTGAAAAAGAACGACAAATAAAAATTTCTATAAAATTGAATCTTGACATTTGAATTTTAAACTTGTTTTTATGAAAAGACTTTTCATGTTTTCAGTGCTTTGCCTGCTTGGGTTTACGGGTGTAGCACAGAGCGGTCCGGAGGTTGAAGCCGACATTCTGGCCATCAGAAAGATAATCCAGACGGCTTATGTCGAAGGGCTCCAGAATGAGGGCGACACCGTGAAGATCAACCTGGGATTTCACCCCGGGTTTGAAATGCTGATTCCGGGCAAGGATGGGGGGCTCAAAAAGTTTTCGATCGCTGCCTGGAAAGAAAAAATCAAGGCTGATCTCCAATCGGGCAGGTTGCCACGGAATACCGAAGAGCTGATCTCCGTGAAATTTCTGAACATCGATGTTTCCGGAAATGCGGCAGTAGCTAAATTCGAGTTTTATGTAGGCCGGAAGCTCACGTATATCGATTACCAGTGTCTGTATAAATTCGGTAACGACTGGAAAATCGTGAGCAAGATCTACCAGAAGCTTTAAGAGTTTTTTTGAATTTAGTTTGTCAATCGTAAATTTTAAACTGTCTCTTCATTTAGCAAAAAAATCATATGGATTTATTGAACATACCTTTCAGCGTCATTGATTGGTCGAAAATTCCTGAAACCACACATCCGGGGGAGACCGGTTTTGCAACCTGGAAAACTTTCGCAAAGGGTAACATCCGGGTACGGATGGTGGTATATTCACCGGGATACCTTGCCGATCATTGGTGTGCCCGGGGACATGTGATCCACATCCTCGAAGGTGAGATGGTGAGTGAACTGCGCGATGGCACGAAGAACCGTATGATCGCCGGGATGTCGTACCTGATGGGCAACGATCCGGTCAACCCGCACCGGTCATCCACTACCAACGGAGTCACCCTTTTTATAACAGACTGACAACCATTACGATAAATTTATAATGAGAAAAGCAATCTGCGGTCATTATTATCAGTGGAAAGATTAAGGTCGGAACTGAAATAATAAGACCGGGAAGTTGTTCGTGTCGATTGACGGAAGGAGTAACAGCACGATTTTAAGAAACAACCTAAGGACAAATAACAACCGATATTTCCATGAAGTCAATAAAAATTTATCAGGTCGATGCATTCACCGACCATCTTTTCGGGGGAAACCCGGCTGCGGTCTGCCTGCTTGAGAACCGCCTGGAACCATCGCAGATGCAGGCAGTAGCCGCTGAGAACAACCTTGCCGAAACTGCTTTTGTCATACCGGTCGACGGCTCTTATGAGATCAGGTGGTTTACTCCGACTGTCGAGGTGGAATTATGCGGGCATGCCACGCTCGCCTCGGCTTTCGTATTGTTTGACCGGTGTGGATTCAGCAGGGATGAGATCGTTTTCCGATCGCTTTACAGTGGCGAACTCCGGGTAAGGCGATCCGAAAGTACCCTGTTTCTCGATTTTCCCGCCGATGTGCCGGTGAAGATTCCGGTTCCAGACGGAATCTCCTGCAGTATTGGGATCATTCCGGTTGCGATGTACCGCGGAAAATCTGATTTCATGGCAGTGGTCGGGTCCGAATCCGAGGTCCGGAATATCCGACCCGATTTCGATGCCATCGGCAAAATGGATGCCCGCGGACTGATCGTTACGGCTCCGGGTGATGAAGTTGATTTTGTATCCCGCTTTTTCGGGCCACAGTCGGGGATCAATGAAGATCCGGTGACTGGCTCGGCCCATACCACGCTTACACCGTACTGGTCGGAACGTCTCGGAAAAATGGAATTGACGGCCCGGCAGGTCTCTGCCAGAGGTGGCAATCTGATCTGCCACAACCGCGGCGACCGGATCATCATCGGCGGCGAGGCACGACTTTACTTATCTGGTGAAATCTTTATCTGATCCGCCAATAACCCTCAAACCTGCACTGCAGATCTTAAAATATGTAACTTTTATGAAAATCTTAGCTATTTCAAAGGAACCGCAGCCCGTTGAATGGGAATTATATGAAGAATTGCTCCGGAAAGAGGCTCAGACCTTGCACCAGCTCTATCTGGCAGGTTCGGTTAGGGAATTCTATTTCACCTCCGGAGGGGATGCCGTCCTCATCCTCGAAAGTGTATCGGAAGAAGAAGCATTGAAGATCCTGCAAAAGCTTCCGCTGGCCGACCGCGGACTGATCACCTTCGATGTGACGGAACTCGCTCCCTACACCGGTTTCAGCAGGCTGATGCCGAAAGGCAGGGAGTAAAAAGGCACCTGCAATTCAGCGATAAAGGAGTGGCATCCTGGTTCCGATCGATTATTGATCCTTGATTACGAAAATTATATCAACCATTTGAAATTTGAATCTATTATGAAATCCTTGTTTAAATCGCTTTCCATCCTATGTTTGACCGGATTGACCGGTTTGATCCAACCGAATGCCGTTGGCCAGTCCCAGCCACCCAGGCAGGATGATTCCTTCTCATTTGCCTTCATGACCGACATCCACCTCACCGACATCCGCAATGCCGGCGCGGGGTTTATGCAGGCCATCGACACCGTGAATGCGCTCCGTCCCGATTTCGTGATAACCGGCGGCGATTTGATCATGGATGCCCTGGCCCAGCGCCATTCGCGGGCTGATTCGCTGTACAACCTTTACCGGTCGGTCCTTACCCGATTTAAAGTTCCCGTTTACAACACCATGGGAAATCATGAGATCTATGGCATATATCCGAAAAGCGGCGCTTCGCCCGAACATCCTGAATACGGAGAGAAAATGTTCGAAAAACGGTTGGGAAAGTCCATTTATGCTTTCGATCACAAGGGATGGAAATTTTTCATCCTCAATTCGATTGAAGATACAAAGAAAGGATCCTATATCGGAATGATTGATCCCGGACAGATCCGGTGGATCAAGGCAGAGCTGGAACACACCGACAGCCTTACCCCTATTGTGATCAGCACTCATATCCCGTTCATTACGGCCACCACCCAGATGTACGAAAGAAGCACCAAGGCAAACGATTCCGGAACCGTGATTGTCAACGCGCGGGAAGTTCTGGCGCTCTTCAAAGGGCATAACCTGAAACTGGTTCTGCAGGGTCATCAGCATTCGCTGGAGGATATCTTCATCGACGGAATCCATTTCATAACCGGTGGAGCGGTGTCGGCCGCCTGGTGGAAAGGACCGTACCTGGGCACCGAAGAGGGATTCCTGCTTATTTCGGTTAAAAAAGACCATTTCGACTGGCGTTATGTCGATTACGGCTGGAAGGTAAAATAGGCAGTAATTACCGATCAAAATATTTATAGTTACCTATCGCCCGGCGCGCCGGTTTGATCCGAAATGATTACTTTTGACGGAAATTCACCCTATCCTGACCGGATCATCTGGTGTCAGGATTATCAGATCCACCTATCATGAATAAACTTCGTTTTCTGCTCGTCGGCCTTTCATTATTTCTGACGATGCTTTCGATCTCCCTTACTGCCCAGGAAACTTCTGTGCCCCGGACTGAAAATCCGCGTGACCCTTCAATCCGGATGATCCGTTACGCTGAGACCCCGTATGCGCTGAAAAACAAACACAGGGGTGTTGATCCCGCGATCGCAGCCATGGTGAATGCGGTCAATCCCGACACCCTCCGGGCACGGTTGCAGGAACTTCAGGATTGGGGATCCCGTTTCGTCATGGAAGCGCATAACAGGGATGTCGCGGTATCGTTGCTGAACCGGTTCAGATCCTACGGATATACCGATGTAAAACTTGACTCCTTTTTCCTGGTTCTCAACAATTGGTATGGGGTTACCGACAGTGCATGGCAATACAATGTGATTTGTACGCTCGCCGGAACTTCAGCCCCGGATGAGGTCTACGTGATCGGCGGGCATTATGATTCCTACTCTTCGCAGTTTTCAAACCATATTGCTCCCGGCGTCGACGACAATGGCTCAGCAGTGGCTGCAACCCTTGAGATCGCCCGCATCATAAAACAAGCGGGGTATCAACCCCAGACTACCCTGCAATTCACTCTTTTCGGCGCAGAAGAGGTGGGTCTGAAAGGCTCCAAAGTTGCCGCGGAAAGAGCGAAAGCAGCAGGAATTGATATCCGGTACATGCTGAATATGGATATGATCGCAAATAATCCTGAAAATCTCCCGGAAGTAGCGGTTTACCAATATCTCGGGTATGAATGGGCCGGGATGTGCGCTGCATCCTCCACCGAACGGTACACCGACCTGACTGTTATGATACCGGAGAACATGATGGCGAGCGGTTCGGATTCTTATTCCTACTGGAAACAGAATTTTCCGGTTGCTTATTTCGAAGAGTATGATTTCAGCCCTCACTGGCACAAGATCTCCGACACGCTCGGAAACTGCAATATCGGTTACCTGGCTAAAGTCACGGGGGCAGCGCTGGCAACAATCGCAGAACAGCAGTTATTACCCTTCCCGCAGGATCTCACCGCCACCTCAACGCCTGACGACGTGGTCCTTCAATGGAAACCCACCCAAAACACACTGATTCGCGGCGTAAACATCTATCGTTCCGATACGTCGGGACACGGATACCAAAAGATCAATCAGGAACCCGTCGCCGGATCAACCTTTCATGATGTGAACACCACAATGTACCGGCCTTTTTTTTATGTTATTACGACGGTAACCCAATCGCTGCAGGAAAGCGATTTTTCCAACGAAGTTACCGGAACCCGTTTGGGGTTCACCGATACCCTGCTGGTTATCGCCAATATGAAGGGATCCAAAACTACCCACGACAGCATCCGGGCATATTATGAAGCTGTTCTCGATACCATCCCGTTCGTTTGGTACGATAACAATGCCGATCAGACCATTGGTCTTTCAGAGGTTTCGCGATACCGCAACATTTTCTGGATGACCAATTATTTCGAATTTGAACCGATGAACGCAACCACCGCCTTTGCAACCGGGCAACATGCCGGCAACGGAGGGAACATCCTCTTCACAGGATTTAATCCGGTGCGGTTCTGGGTATCACCAACGGCCTCCTACCCTTATATCGTACCGGAAAATCATCTCTTCCGCGAAATTTTCGGAATCGACAGCTGCGACCGGAAAATCCAGAGTATGATGTTCCGCGCCAACAGCGTCGTTGCGGGATACGACACCCTGCATATTGACTCGTTGAAGTTTTTCGATCCGACCTATCCCGGGGAGCTCTTCAACGTAGAAGTTTTCGCTCCCGACTCAGGAGGCACGGTGATTTACCGGTTCGACACCCGCTATGCCCCTGATGATATCCGGGGAAAGATGAAGAACCGCCCCGTCGGGATTTCCGACATGGGAACCGTTCATAAAGGGGTACTGCTCAGCTTTCCTTTATGGTACGTCGATACTAGCGACGCGAAGAATTTTATCCATCATGTGATCACAGAACTTTTCACCCATCCCACGGGGATTCCAAATCAAGAACCTACAGTCGCCGGTTTAATTCAGATTTTTCCGAATCCGGTAAATGATATTTGTAATCTGCAGTTTACCCTTAATCAACCCGGAAGAGCGCGACTAACCCTGGTTTCAACATCAGGAAGCGTTGTGAAGACCATCGCTGACGGCGCTTTCGGAAAGGGTATCCATCGCCTCTCTTTCCCGGTCAACACGCTTCCGCCGGGAATTTATTACATCCGCGTCCAGACAGAAGCCAAAACGCTCACAGGGAAAGTTATCTGCCAACCCTGATCCGTGCCGTGGTGAAAAGGCGGAATGGCGGAATGGCGGAATGGTGCAACTCTTCGTCCAACTCTTCGTCAAATAAGTTACAGGTACGACTTCAGCAACTTGCTCCGTGATGAATGTTTGAGCCTCCGGATCGCTTTTTCCTTGATCTGGCGCACCCTTTCGCGGGTCAGGTCGAACATGGATCCGATCTCTTCAAGCGTGTAGCTGTGCGGATACCCGATTCCATAGAACATGTTGATGATCTCACGTTCCTTGTCGGTCAGTGTCGAAAGCGACCGCTGAACTTCATGGGATAACGATTCCCGGATCAGGTTTTCGTCGGTTTCAGGAGTATCTTCATTCACAAAGACATCCACCAGTTTGGTTTCGTCATCGTGATCGATGGGTGCATCCATGGAGATGATACGGGATGACATCCGGAGGGTTTCTGCGACTTTCTGTTGCGGAAGTTCCAGTTCTGCGGCCAGTTCGTCAATAGAAGGACTCCGTTCAAACCGCTGTTCCAGTTTAATCGATGCTTTTGACATCTTGCTGAGCGAGCCGACCTGGTTCAGCGGCAGCCGGACGATCCGCGACTGCTCGGCGAGCGCCTGGAGTATCGATTGGCGGATCCACCACACGGCATAGGAGATGAATTTAAAGCCGCGTGTTTCGTCAAAACGCCGGGCGGCCTTTATCAGTCCCACATTCCCCTCGTTAATCAGGTCGGGAAGTCCAAGTCCCTGATTCTGATACTGCTTGGCGACCGAAACAACGAACCGAAGGTTAGCCTTGCATAATTTTTCAAGTGCCAACTGGTCGCCCTGCCGGATTCGTTGTGCAAGTTGAACCTCCTCATCGGCCGAAATCAGCTCCTCTTTGCCGATATCTGCCAGGTATTTATCGAGTGAAGCAGTTTCACGGTTCGTAATCGATTTGGATATTTTTAGTTGTCTCATAGTCCGATTCCATAATAGGCTCTCAACCCGTTCGGGTACACGCCCTCGATGAGCACCCCGCCGCTGCGTCCCGTGAGAGCCTCTTTTAATTCAGATGCAGTCCGCATCGGTTGACGGTCGACTGACAGGATGATAAATCCGGGTTTGATCCCGGCATTCTTTAATTTTCCGTTCTCAACGGTAACGATCTTAAAGCCGTAATCCACATTGAATTTCGATTTCTCGGCAGTGGATAAAGCCTGGAAGGTAGCGCCATGGATCATAATCTTGCCGTCACCAACATAAGCCTGCCGGGAATCTTCACTTTGCATGGTAACAAGGAATTCTGATTCCTGATCTCCGCGGTGAACTACTACTTTCACCTGGTCGCCCGGATTTTTCTGCCCAATAACCTCCATGAGCTCCGACTTGCCATTGATGGCATTGTTGTCGATCCGCAGGATGACATCGCCTTTTCTGATCCCGGCAGCTGCGGCGGGACCGCCGTCAACCACTTCGTCGACATAGACGCCGCGCAGATCAGTAAGTCCCTTCTCTTTTGCAAACTGATCATCGATCTCCCGGTAGTAAACCCCCAGGTAAGCCCGTTGGATTTTTCCGAATTTCAGGAAGTCATCGACAACCTTGCGGACGATGTTCACCGGAATGGCAAACGAATAGCCCGTATAATATCCGTTTCCCGACGCAATAGCCGCGTTGATGCCGATCAGTTCGCCGCGTGTGTTGACCAGTGCGCCGCCGCTGTTGCCAGAGTTGACCGCGGCATCGGTCTGAATGAACGATTCGATCGCTCCCTGCGAGCCTAGAATATTAATGTTCCGGGCTTTCGCACTGACAATGCCGGCGGTGACGGTTGAGGTGAGGTTGAAGGGATTCCCGACAGCGAGAACCCATTCGCCGATCTTCACATCATCCGAATTGCCATAGGTCAGGAACGGCAAGCCTTTCTCATCAATTTTGATCAGCGCCAGATCGGAACTGGGATCAGTACCAATGATGGTCGCCTCGTACACCCTTTTATCGTTCAGTGTGACCGTGATTTGCGTGGCCTCCTGCACAACATGGTTGTTGGTAACAATATACCCCTCAGGCGAAATGATCACGCCCGAACCCATCGCCGAATAAGGTGATATGTACTCCCGCGGTTGCGGACGCCCGCCGAAATTGAAAAACTCGAAAAAGTCGTCATAGACCAGGCTTTTCTTCTGGAACTCCGACTTGATATGGACCACCGCATGTACCGAAATCGCCGCTGCTGCCTCGAAATCAGGCTGATTAAAGGCTGCGCTGGGATTGTAACTTACCTGTTGAACAGGTATCCCGTCAGGCCGTGATGGTGAAAAAACACGCTTCTTCTCCAATGCCTTGTACATGCCAAGGGAAACGATCCCACCGGTGAGTGCGATCAAAAAAATGGCTGCAATTCTTTTCATAGCGCTTCTTTGTTTTTTAACCTGGTTGATCCGGGAAGGCTTTCAATTTGAATCATCCGACTCAGTGTTTATTTACTGAGTCCTTCTGGCCTGCCGCAGATCAGATTTTTGATTTTACAAACGGTTTAACATTTCTGTTATTTTTTCGCTTCCTGTTAATATCTGTTAAGATCCTGTTAAAAAATCGTTAAAATCACCGGGTTACCCTTCACCTTAGGGAACAAATCCTGATTAAAGGACATCCTTGTTGAAAGAAAGGTTGCATCGGTCACCGGTTTTTTTTCCACAAAAGGTCTTTATGTTTTAACAGGATTGTTTAACCCGTTTAACCATTAATAATGAATCTTATGTACAAATCTATATTCCTGTTGATACCCCTGTTGCCCATCCTATGGCCAGTCAGTCCGGAAAAGAGGGGATCATTTTGTCAGGAAACCGGAAAAATCCAAAACTGTGCCAATTTAGATTCGATCAAAATAAAAAGTCAAAATGTCAGGATTGTTTTCTGGAATGTCGAAAATTTATATGATCCCTACAATGACACGACGCGGCTCGATGACGAATTCACACCAGAGGGCGCAAAACACTGGACCTACGGCAAATTCATCCGAAAGGTGAACCATGTTGCCAAAACACTTCTATCCATCGGACAATGGTCGGCTCCGACCGTGGTGGGACTCTGTGAAGTTGAGAATCGTTACGTTTTGAACAAACTCATTCATGAAACGCCATTAAAAAATTACAATTACAAATTCATCCATCATGAATCTCCCGATCTGCGCGGGGTTGATGTTGCCCTGCTTTACCGGTCCGACCATTTTAAAATACTCAGCAACCGGTGCATTTCCATCCGGTTCCCGTTTGACACTTTGTCACAAACGCGGGAGATCCTGATGGTCAAAGGAATTGTTAGGAACCGCGATACGCTGATTCTGTTCGTCAACCACTGGCCGTCGCGTCGGGGAGGCTACCTGTCGTCGCAGCCCCGCAGGAACCATGTCGCCCGCGTTTTGCGACATCTGGTTGATTCGATCCAGGGGAATCTATATTTTTCAGTTGATGATCAGCAGGTCGCGGGGAGCCGTAACGCACATAATCAGAAGCAGCCCTCCCCGGCGAGGCAATCACCGGAGCTGCGGAATGGGATTCCGTACTGTCAGGAAGTCAGTCGCCCACAAAACATTGTGATCATGGGAGATTTTAACGATGAGCCGGAGGATGAAAGCATCCGGGTAGTGTTGAATGCCAGGTCGGACACCGCTTTGGCAGATGCCGGCTCTCTTTTCGACCTCATGGGGATCAGGAACCGGACACGAAAAGAGGGCACCCTCAAGTACCGCGACCAGTGGAGTACTTTCGATCAGTTCATGGTAACGGGTACACTTTTAAAAGGGCTTCAGGGATTACATACGAGCGCCGGCCGGGTAACCATATTCCGTTCCTCCTTCCTCCTTGAAAATGACAATACCTATTTCGGTGAAAAGTTGAATCGTACATACGTGGGGCCCCGCTACCATGGCGGCTTCAGCGACCACCTGCCCGTTGTGCTTGACCTCCGGCTGGTCGATTGAACACGCGGCTGCGTAAACCGACTGATCAATTGGGTAAAACAAGAAGGCTCATGATCCAGCAGGTGATCGATACGGCCAGATAACCGATCAGCACCCACAGCGAAATTTCCTTTCAGTACCTGATAAAATCAATCGAATCCTATTGCCAGACTCCCGCGATCGGGGTATTGCAGAATTTACAGGCAGCGTTCTTCAGATTGTTCTGTGATATGTTAAATCCGCGTCGTTCGATGACGGTTTTTTTACATTTCGGGCAATATGTATTTTCGGCCGGTGTTCCCGGTACATTCCCAATGTAAACGAATCGGATCCCGGCTTTGAGGGCTATATCGCGGGCTTTTTCGAGGATAGAAAGGGGTGTATAAGGCAACCCGGTAAGTTTATAAAGTGGGTGAAACCGGCTGAAATGGAGCGGGGTATCGGCAAAGCCGTTGTTCATGAGCCAGGCGCACATTTCGGCAATCATATCGGGTTTGTCGGTCCAGGAAGGAACAACCAGGTTGGTGATTTCGAGCCATACCCCCAACTCTTTCAGGATTTTCAACGTCTGCAGAACCGGTTGCAGGCTTCCACCATTGAGCCGGGCGTAAATATCGTCGGAGAATGACTTCAGGTTGATGTTGGCCGCATCGAGATAAAGCGCCAGGTCGCGCAGGGGTTTTTCATTGATATATCCATTGGAGATCAGAAGGTTTTTTATCCCTCTTGCCCTTGCCAGCCGGGCGGTATCGAATGTGTACTCATAAAATGCAATGGGTTCCGAGTAGGTATAGGCAATTGATTTACACCCGCTTTTCACGGCCTGCTCCACAACCTGTCGCGGAAATAATTCCGTGTTTTCGGTTTCGGTGGGACTTCTTTGAGAGATTTCCCAATTCTGACAGTTCAGACACGCGAAGTTACACCCGGCTGTAGCGATGGAAAAACTCAGGGTTGCAGGCAAATAATGGAACAACGGTTTTTTTTCGATCGGGTCGACATGAACGGAGCAGGGATTTCCATATGCGATGGTATAGAGCTTTTGATCCTTGACCACGTGGGTCCGGCAAATGCTTTCAAGTCCTTCGCGCAGGATGCAATTGTTCGGACAAATTTTGCACTGTACACCTTTGGGAGTCACCACGTAATAGGGCGACTCTTTGCTGTAACGGCCGGGAATGCCCGGACCCGGATTTCCGGAAGGTTCCATGAAGATAAATTTATTTGCATAGGTTTTAAAGGAATGCAACCCGCCTGCCGCTGCACATGCCGCAGCCATCAGATACCCGAAAAATTGCCTTTTACTGATGGGGTTCGACATTTTTTATTTACGATTTCAAGGTTCGTGGTTATCGGTCTGTTCCATCCCGGATTGCAACTTCCACAACAAATTTAACTATTTTCTCCGTCCATTGTACAGGATCCATGCCCCGGCCAGATTCAGGATTCCGAGCAGGACGCAGGAGGCGTTAACACCGGCCAGCGGAATCAGGATGACTCCCGTGGTAAAGGCGCCCATGGCGGATCCGAAGAGATCGGCGGAATAGGATCCGGAAACCGCCCGGTTGATCCGGTCCTGCGGAATTGTAACTGAAAGGTGGTACTCCAGCCCGATCAGAAATGCCGGAAAAAGGCATAACAAGCCTGTTAACAGATGCGATCCGATCGTAAAACCTGCAATATTCCTGATAAATAACAAAAAAACCGGGATCACCATACTGAAAACAGCCAATACAATCTGAATCCGGAAATAGAGTTGCCGCAGGGCCGGGTTGAATCCGTTCAGGCTGTTTTCCCTGACTTCAGCCTCCGGATCCACCTTCGAACGAATAACACTGCGTCTTTCGATCCATCGCGTCGCCAGAAAAGGTCCGAGCCAGGATCCGATTGTAAGACCGGCCATGAAAATCACAATGATGGCTCCTATCATGCTGAAAAGGTACCCAAACAGCGCCTGATAGGCAAGGATCAGGATTATTTCGATGGATGCAAGCGTGAAACCACCGGTGAACATCCCGGTTGTCAACCGGTTCTGGCTGAAGGCCAGGATCAGGAACAACAGGGTGTAAAGGGCAATGGCAACAAGGGGTTTAAAAGAAAAATAGCCGAGCCACCAGGCGAGTTGGTAATGAACGGCTACCGGGTCAAAATCCCGGTTCAGCTTTCCGGTTGGCTGCAGGTTCTTTTCAAGATACCCGGAGCGTTCACGAAGCTGCGAAATATCTAGGTAATCAGGATTCACCCAACTTGTCTGTATCCCCAATGACCTGATTTTACCGGGAATATCCAGCGTCAGCGCCGAATCGGAAGCCAGGACGACATTTTTTTCCAAAGGAATGATAAGAACATTCCGGAAGCGATGCTTCAGGGTCCGGCAGATGACCGAGTTCAGGTCGGCTGCCCGGGAACTGATGTAATCGCTGGCGGTAGGCAGAAAAAGGGCGATCACACCATTTGGTGTCATATGCCGGTAAGCCTCTTCGAAAAATTCTGCCGTAAAATAGCGGTTGATCTGAAGGGTGGCAGGGGAAGGCAGGTTGACGATCACCACGTCGTATTGTTCCGGAGAATGTATCAGGAAACGACGGGCATCGGCCCTGATGGTACGGATATTCTCACTTTTAATCTGGCTGGTGAATTGCGCCACAACGCGGATGAGTTCGGGGTTTAACTCAAGATAATCGACCTGACCCGGGTGGTATTTCATGACCTCGGTGAGGGCTCCGGAGAAGCCGCCTGATATCATCAGAACTTTGAGAGGATCGGGGCGCTGAACCATCGCCGGATGTACCGCTTCTTCACTGTTGATCGTATTACCGGATGAGAACAGCAACAACCCGTTTTCATAGAAGTTGAACTGGTCCCCCGACCGGGTCACCGAGATCCGACCATAAGGCGTCACGCGGTCCGATACCACTTTCTGGTCAGGAAATAACAGGTTTTCCGACTGCTCTGCCAAGCCGGCCCGAAAGATGGTCAGGAGGTACACTGCCGCAAATGCCAGTACGACACCCGGCTGGATCCACCCGCGTCGGAGGCTCATGGAAACGGAAACCGTTAAAAACCATAGGACCGAGAGCAGTAAAGCGCCCGTAAAGAGATCGAACCATCCTAAAAATATGAAGTTAACAGCCAGACAGGCAACGATGCTTCCACCCGATTCCCAGGCATAAGAGGCCGACGGATTGCCGGTGCCGGGAAGGGTGCTGAGGACAGTGAACAGGAATCCGGTGCACAGGCAAAACGGCGCTTGCACGATGGCTCCCCAGATAAAAACATCCTCAAGTCCGGCCATGCTGCCTGCCGGGATCATGACAGCTTTTAAAAAATTAAGGAGAAAAAGCGCCGGGGCTGGCCAGATGCCCGGGATAACCAGCAACAACATCAGCGCGGGATGATGCAGCAGGGTAAACCTGCTGAAACGCCCGACCCACGAACCAAATCCCGTTAACAGCATCCAGATCGCAAGTAAAATGCCGATCACCATCTCATTTCCATAGCATGTGACCAGAAACCCACGCATCAGCAATACCTGGAACCCAAGGGTCAGAAAACCCAGTCCAAACAGGACAATCCGGATTGCATTTTTTTGCGACATTACGTATCTTTACACTGAATTTTATTCAAAGTTACCCAAACAATGCAAACCATCTTCAAGGGAATTCTGGTTATGGGAATCTTTTTTAACACGGGCTATGGTTGTTCCTCTCAGGACAAGCCGGCACAACAGGATCGTAAGCCGGTCGTTGCCGGACGGTTCTACCCTTCCGATCCGAAGGAATTGCGCGCAACCCTTCAGGAACTGTTTTCCAAAGCAAAACCGGCAGGTTCAGGCGATGTCGCCGCCATCATTGCGCCGCATGCGGGTTATATTTTTTCAGGTGAAGTGGCTGCCAACAGTTACAACCAGATCGATCCGGATAAAAATTTCGACAACATCTTCATAATCGCCTCCAGCCACCAGGTCTCCTTCAACGGGGCTTCGGTTTACAACCGGGGTGATTATATTACTCCTCTGGGGAAGGTCAAAGTCAACACCAGCCTGGCTGATCAACTGATCCGCGACCACTCCGTTTTTGTTTTCAATCCCGAAGCCGATCGCAACGAACACAGCCTCGAAGTTCAGGTGCCCTTTCTCCAATATCACATGAAAAAGGAGATCACACTGGTACCGATTGTGATCGGAACACAATCGGAGCAAACCTGTAAAAAGATCGCCGAGGCGCTACAACCGCATTTTAATGAACGCAATCTCTTTGTATTCAGCACCGATTTCTCACATTATCCTGCCTATGAAGATGCCCGGAAGGCCGACCAGGCCACCTGCGACGCCATCGTTTCAGGGGATCCTAAGAAACTATCCGAATTTCTCCGGGACTATGAATCGAAAAAGATCCCCAACCTGGTGACCAACCTGTGCGGATGGACATCCATCATGACTTTGTTGTATATGACCGAATCGTCAGGGGGATGCAAGATTAAACCAGTCAGGTATTTGAACTCGGGTGATGGACCGTACGGCGACAAGAACCAGGTTGTCGGTTACTGGTCGATCGTGGTGAACCGCGAAAAACCCGGCAATCCGGAGTCCGGATTCTCATTCAGCCGCAGTGATCAGGCGACTTTGCTGAAGACAGCCCGTGAAACGCTCGAAAAATATTTGAAAGACCGGAAGATGCCTGATTTTGATGCAGGCTCCTTTCCCAAAGCGCTTAATATTCATGCCGGCGCTTTCGTCACGCTGAAAGAACACGGCTCCCTGCGCGGATGCATCGGCCGGTTTTCGAGTAATTTACCGCTCTGGAGGCTAATCAGCGAACTTTCGGTATCATCTGCGACGGAGGATAACCGTTTCGAACCCGTAGTCGCTTCAGAATTGAACAAACTACAGATCGAAATCTCCGTGTTGTCGCCCATGAAAAAAATATCATCACCCAACGAGATCATCCTTGGAAAACACGGCATCTATATCAAAAAAGGATATTATTCCGGGACATTTCTTCCGCAGGTTGCCACCGAAACCGGTTGGGGTGTGGAAGAATTTCTGGGACATTGTGCCCGCGACAAAGCCGGTATCGGATGGGACGGCTGGAAAACCGCGGAATTATATACTTACGAGGCTTTCGTGTTTGGTGAGGATTAAAACGCCACGGCTTTCCCGCACAGGTTGAGGTATCTGCAATTCCGGCAAGGATCTGAACTTTCCGCAGACCGGATGGGAATTCCGGGATCGAGCAGCCTGCCGACAAGTTTTCTGAGTACCTGTTCAAAAGCCTTGATATGGTTACCGGAGAGGTTCCCTTGTTCTTCAGTGGATCCCTCTTCCGGCCCGTCGGAGGGATCCACCGGGGTGAAGTTCTCAGGATGCGGATTTTTGGCTGACAAGCTCTCCGCATCGTCTTTGATGATCACCGGAAGAAATACCGGTAAAGGGGTTTGCAAAGAAATGACACCGGTACGCAGCGAACGGAGGTGATCTTCCCCGGATAAAAGCCAGGCGTAGGTAAGCAACTGGAATCCCTTGTCTTTCCTGGGATCATCGAGCAACTCATCCCAGGAATCAATTAAAAGCTCTTTGCGATCAACCTTTCCCGTTTTGTAATCAACTACCTGGAGAATGTGTCCGATCCGGTCGGCCCGGTCGATAAATCCTTTGATCCTGGCTTCCTGATTACCGGTGTCTGCATTTATCGTAAAGGTGCGCCACACGGGTTGTTCCAGCACTTCGACCCGGATACCCTCACCCGTATTCCGAGGGTTCACGATGCGGGTATGTTCCGACTGAAGAAAGTTCTGAACCATCCGGGTGGCAACATGAACCAGTAATAAATTCTTTCCGTAGTTTAATGCTGATTTTTTGAACTTCTCCTCAAATGCGCTCCTAACAGCCTGTTCAGCTGATCCCTTCATGGCGTCGATGTCGGAAACCCGCAGATCCCGCCCTTTCACGGGTGTAAACAACCGGTACAATGCATGGTGGACTGCTGTTCCAAGCATCCGTGAATCGATCGTGTCGCCGGGATCATCCTGCTCCCTGATCCCGGCAATCTCCGACAGATAAAATTGGAGGGAACACTTCCTGAAAGCATTGAGCGCTGTGGGAGAAAGTCCTTCCGCCACTTTATCGCGGATTTTCCGGAGCACCCACCCTTCCTTGGGAATTTCGATGCTCCTGTTGTCGTTGACTTTAAAAATGCCCGGATTCAGGATTTGCTGCCGAACGGCAATGTCCGGATTATACTGTGGCAATTCGCGGATCACCTGTCTGACATAACGTGAAATTTCACCGCCGGTGAGCTTATCCGGTTCTGTGTTGTAAAGGAGCCAGACCTTTTCCGCCCTTTGCAGCAACCTGAAAAAATGGTAGGCATAAATAGCATCCTTCTGACGATATGTCGGAAGTCCGTACTCATACCTGATGTCGTACGGAATAAATGAATGTGCGGTCTTCCCCGTAGGCAGCAACCCCTCATTGCAGGACAAGATGATCAGATTTTTGAAATCAAGTGTCCTGGTTTCCAACATTCCCATGATCTGGACGCCGTGTAACGGTTCACCAACGAAGGGAAGACTTGCCGTGTTGACCAATTCACGGAGAAATTGATACAATGTGGGCAATGAAAACCACGAAACATGCTGTTCAGCGACTACCTCCAACCGGTGCAGGATGGTGGCCATCACATAGGCCGATTCCGATTCAAATGGCTCCATCCGGGTCCAGTCGGTTATCTGTCTCAGATCACGGATAACATCCCCGGGGCTGTGCCATGGGGTCAAAAATACATCAAGGAATCCGGGAGCGAATCCGAACAATCCCATTCCCTGAAGGTTATCAAGGGAAATAAATACCTGGTCACCCGTCATCAGGCGTGTGATGAGTTCGTTCAGGGCAAAACAGTCACCATGGAGTCTGGCATCGATCCGGGTAAGTAAAGGGTTGCGTAATACCCTGACGAGGTCACGGTAATAAAATTTACCGGTATCAGATCTTCCTGCAAGCATGGCAGCAGAATGAATATGAAGATAGAAGGTCTGCTCCAGCAGGAATGCCAGCGGGGTTTGCTTTAACGGAAATCCCATGGTTACATTGAACTGTGTCACCTCCGGTGGGAGGGCGTTCATAACGGGAAGTAAGAGTTTTTCGTCGGGCAAAATGACGGCAGTTTCTTCAGCGGTTTCCGGTCCGAGTGTCCGAAGGAGCTCCCCGCAAAACTTGATCTGTCCGACCAGGTCCGGGATTCCGATGACTTCAATGCTTTTTTTATTTTTTCTGAAACAGTCGGATACAGGATTACTGGTGAGGATCGGCCATTTTTTAAGCCAGCGCCTCAAAAAGACTCCGGCTTCACGGTGTTCATGGTCCAGGTAAAAACAATCCGCATCCCAGAAAAAGCGTGCGATTCCTTCCAGATGAAGAAGGTTCATCACCTCCTCTTCAGCCCTGGTCAACACGTTGAAGCCGGTGAAAACAATCGATTTCCACGGCAAATCTGCATTGCCGGCGGCCACCCTTTCGGCCGCCTGCCTGAAGACCAGTCCCTGGTACCCGGTTTTTCGCCCGATCAGCGACTCCTTCAGCAATTCATAATAGCTTCCGAGCGAACGGTAAAACCGCAGGTATTCCAACTGAAATGAAGTAAGCGGAGTACCATCGGGATTCCACAACGTGAGCGCCTTTGCTTCATCAAGATAATTAAACAGCATGGTTCCGTCGGCCAGGTTGCGGTCGATGTCGTTAAAATCGGAAAGGAGTTGGCTGCCCCACGACAAAAATTCCTCAAAACTCCGGGCTTTTTCCTGTTCGACGGTCCGGTGAATTTCATATAGATCGGTGAGCAATTGAACCGGTTCGACTTCCGTCATTCCTGAAAGTAAAGCCATAAAGTCTTCGATGGCATAGATGGCCGGCGCCCAGACAGGTCCTGTTACGAAATCAGCGAGATATTTTCGGAGATAGATTCCGGCACGCCGATTCGGGGTGACAACACAGATGTCACCCAGTTCACTGCCGTAGGAGGAGACAAGGTAACCTGCCACTTCTTTAAGGAACGGCAACATTTCCTGCTTTTGGGTGTTGGCGCCGATCCCGCTCATCCGGGTTCCTTTATGATTATCCTGGTTCAGCATACTCCGTTCATTCCGTTTCAGTTACAGGATCTGTAGCGTCCATATGTTCTGCTTTTCCGATATCCTTCCAGATCGCCGACTGGTCGGAATAGCCTTTTATCCGGGCTCCCGGAGCAAGCCGAAGATACATATCCACGAGCGAAAATTTACCGGTTTCGGTGATGAGCGGGAAGATTTCCGGACTAAGAACCTGGATTCCGCTGAAAGCCCTGGGAAGGAGTTTCACGGCCTGCCGCACAACTTTTCGTTCACCGGTACGCCGGTGTTCCCACCCGCAGAGTGTCCATTGGTCATCGAAAAGCAAGTACCGGGAGGTCATTCGTTCCCGCACAGCCAGTGTCGCCAACGCCCCGTTGTTTTTATGGAACCGTGTCATCTCCTTCAGATCGAGATCTGACAGCACATCCACATTCCTTACGACAAAGGGTTCCGGACCGGGAAAAAACCATGCTGCCTTTTTCAACCCGCCGCCAGTCTCGAGCAGACTGTCCGTTTCATCGGAAAAGGTGATCTCCATTCCGAAGTTATCGTGTTTTGCAAGGAAATCGCGGATTAAACCGGGGAGATGGTGCAGGTTGATGATCACTTCACGTATCCCGTACCGGCGCATATGGTCCAGCGAATGCTCGAGCATCGTCTTCCCTTCTGCTTCAAACAGCGCTTTGGGTAAGAAGTCGGTAAATGGCTTTAACCGGGTCCCTAATCCTGCCGCTAAAATAAAACCCTTCACGTTTATATCGTGTTTTGATTCATTACTCCATCCGGCCACTCCCTGTGAACAGTCTGTACGCTGATGTTGAACCGCGCACTCAGGTGATCAGCGAGTTGTTCCGCGCAGTAAACCGACCGGTGTTGCCCGCCCGTGCACCCGAAAGCCACCATCAAATTGGTAAAATCCCGCTGCAGATATTTTTCCACGCTTTGGCCGACAACCTGAAAAACGCCTGAGAGGAACCGATGCACTTCAGGTTCCTGCTGAAGGAACCGGATCACGTCGGGATCTTTACCGGTCAGTTTCCGGTATTTCTCGAACTTTCCGGGATTTGGCAACGCCCTGCAATCAAAAACAAAACCACCGCCATGGCCCGAAGGATCTCCGGGAATGCCATTCCTGTAAGAAAAACTAAGGATGGTGACCAGCAATGTAGAACGGACGGAGCCGCTTTTCCCGTTATGGAACGGGACGGATTCATTGGCGGGATCCGGAAAAACAGTTTTAGTTTCTGCTCTGTCCGAAGCAGGATGAAGAATACCGGCAGGCAGCGGTGTGGAAACCATTCGTTCCAGGACGCTTCCTAGCTCCGGAAAATTTCCTGAAAGGACTCCCGGGATAAGGGTTTTAAGATTTCGTAACGCGTAAGGAATGCTTTGAAGAAAATGTTTCTTTTGCTGATAAAATCCCCTGAAACCATAAGCCCCCATGGCCTGCAGGATGCGGATGAGGGAAAATCCCTGAAAATACTTCAGAAATCCTTCGGCGCCGTCGGGAAGAACCGGTTCGGCGACCTTCAGGTAGTATTCAAGAAGTTCGTCACGTACCGTCTGAGGAAGATCGGCCTTGGCATCGTACAGCAGGGAGGCCACATCATACTGAAGCGCACCTTTCCGGCCTCCCTGATAATCGATAAACCAGGGGCCGGCGCTGGTTATCATGATGTTCCGCGACTGGAAGTCACGGTACATGAAGAAGGTTGCAGGAGCATCCAACAGAAAGGAGCATAACCTGTTGAAGTCATCCTCCAGCTTTTGCTCGTCGAAGGAGATTCCGGCCAGTTTCAGATAATAGTACTTGAAATAACTCAGATCCCACATCATCGACTGCCGGTCAAAAGCCTGACGGGGATAACAGGCCTGAAAGTCAGGAGCAGACTTCTGAAACAAGGGAAGCCAGTCAATTGCTGCCTTGTAAAGATCCATAAGGGTTCTGGCGAAGCCCGAAGCCTGGTCACGGGGGGATGACAGGCTGCCCGTAGTTTCGCAAATCCTTGAAAAGAGTGTCGTATCACCGAGGTCTTGCAACAGGTAGCAGCGCTGGTCTTCCGACACGGATAAAAGGGCAGGGACCGGCAACCCCTCCGACCTGAAAGTCCGGGTAAATGAGAAAAAGGCCTGGTTTTCGCGGAGGTCCTCGTTAAAAGCACCTACTACCCCATTCTTTCCTGATTCCAACCTGAAATAGCGGCGACCGGAACCAGATCCCGGCAACGGGTCGATGGTCAGCGGCATCTCACCAAACAAATCCCGGTAAAGCAATTCAAGCTTCCGGCCGTGTTCATCCTTCATCATCCTGGATTCCATTTTAACATTTCATTTTTTTCATAGTCTTTTGATCCGGCGGATTAAAGTTAAGATCAGGTACATTCGATCACTTCGACTTCGGCGTGGAGGTAAACAAGAAACATGCGTACACGGATGTATCCCATTTCCTGTAAAATGCCCCCGTATTTTAAAATCTGCCGCTGGTGGAACTCCTCCTTCTTCCCGGTCTTGTATTCCAGGACGATTGCATGATCACCCTGTAAATTAATCCGGTCGGGCCGGTAAAAGTTGCCATCGGGCAGGAGGATCTCCGGTTCGTTTTTTACGGTACCGCCTTTCTGAAAAAAGGCTGACAGCGCGGGATGGCCGACGACTTGTAAAATCATGGCCCGGATCACCGGTTCATCCTGCATCCGGATCCTTCCGCTCCCGGTTGCCTCCCGGAGCGCGGCACCGGTATCATCCGCGGTAATGATCCGCGCCATCAGTGCATGTACCTGGTTCCCGTAAGAAAATTTCCGGTCGGGATCCTCCATGTCCCACATTTCCGGAGCCCGGCTTCGTATCCTGATTCTGTTACGCCACGGTTCGGAGATAAATTGTTGCAATTGCAGGGCAGATATCCCCGGTGCGGGCGGGCCCGCCACTTTGTTACCGGGGGTTCCGATCTCAAAGGTGTTCCCTGATTTCTTACAAAGGTCTGTTTCCTCAAGGAACCCGGAAAAAAAGACCGGTACCGATTTGAATGCAAGTTCTTTTCCCGAAGGTCGGGGCAGCAGAACATAGAGCCGTTCTTCGGGACGCGTCATGGCGACGTACAACAGGTTGATCTGGTCGAGCCTGGTCATGGCCTCCTCCGCCAGGTACTGCTCCGAAAACCGGGTCCGTTCCAGCGCTTTGCCGGAATTTAAAATGGCTTTATCCAATATGGGAATTCCTGTTCCCTTCAGATCTACCCACAGAAAATCCTTCGTGGTCTTCCATTTCTCCACTTTGAACGGAAGAATGACAACGGGAAACTGCAATCCTTTCGACTGGTGGATTGTCATGATCCGCACTGCATCCATCCCGGCCGGAACCATTACCGACCGTTTACTTCCTTTTTGTTCCCACCATTCCGAAAAGCCAGGTTTTCCGGGATTCTCTTCCTGGATGAACGATAACACTGCATCGAGAAAGAACTGCAGGTAGGCGTCGGCCGTACGATCCAGATGAAAGAGCCGGATCAACGACTCACAGAGATCATACAACGGCAACGACAACAACTCCTCCCGTGAAAATGCGAAGTTCTGCACCGTGAGAAGGCCCGACAGCCCTCCGGTCATGGAAGTTATGCAGTGAAACAATTCCGGCCATCCGGTCATGGTGATCCGTCCTGAACGAAACAAGAAAGCTGCCAGTTCCGCCTGTCCCACCAGGTCCTCCGGTTCCTGCAAATACCGTATAAAGCCAGCAAGAAAACGAACAGCAGGTGATTGGGAAAGGAGTAACGACTCGGGAGAGACCACCCCAATGCCTGCCGTGATCAGAACACGGGCAATGGTGCTTGCCTGGCGATTTGTACGGCACAATACGGCGATGTCATTTAACCCATATCCATCCTCCCGAAGCCGGTTCACCAGGTTCAGAACCTCCTGTTCATTCCCCGGTCCGGATTCTTCTGAAGGTTCCTCTGCGTCGCCAACCGGTTCCTGGAATTGAATCCTCACGTACCCTCCCGGACCTGTATCCCGGCTTTGCTGTTCAACGCCCCTGTAGACCGAAAGAACCGGTTCTCCTGTTCGTTCAGCCAAAAAAGTAAAGAAACGGTTGTTGAACTCCACAATCGTTTGCTTCGAACGGTAATTCCGGTTGAGTTCCTTATCCTCGAAATGGTTTGTCAACGAATTTTCGCGTTGCCGGATAATATGATCGGTTTCACTGCCCGCTAACCGGGGCAAACTGGTAAACTGGTTTACATCTCCGTTTCGCCACCGGTATATGGCCTGTTTCCCGTCGCCCACCACGAGGTTGAAATATCCCGAACCGAGTGCATTTTCGATCAGCGGTACGAAATTCTGCCACTGAAGGCGGGAGGTATCCTGAAATTCATCAATCATGATGTGGTGGTAACGCTCTCCCAGTCGTTCATAGATGAAAGGGACAGGTTCGCGGCTCACAACGTCAGAGATCCTGCGGTTGAACTCACCGATGTAGATCAGGTTATTCTGTTTCTTGAATTCACTCATGACCCGGTCGATCTCATGGAGTACAGCCAACGGGAAAATGGTAGCAGAAAGCTGGCGATGTAATTCGTATTCCATCACCTTATCCGGGTAAAGCCGGCCGGCCTTTCCCCAACACTCCACCAGCAAGGGTTGGATCTCTCCGATGATCCGGATCTCCGCTGCCGTAGCCTTCTTGCCCGCCCAGGAATCGCGGGAAGCCGCTTCGGCCTGGGTCTTGTTCGGGATGACCTTGTCAAATCTGCCGCTGGCGAGATATCCGAAATATGCGTAAATCCCGCGGCGGCCCTGGAGTAAAGCAGAGGGATTTATTCCCGACTGATTCAGAATTGACATAGCCGTGGAACCAATTTCGAGAACAGCTTGTTCAAATTCCTTTCTTCGGATGGATAACCATTTAGCAACCTCAGAAAAATCAGAGAGTGTGACCCGTTCCAGATCCCTGAGTGAGATCTGACCCTCCTCGTCAAGCAGGTTTTTGGAAAAATCCGCCAAAGTCCGGTCGATGGTATATCCCTTGTCCTCCTCCAGCCTCGATTCTAAAAACCTGACGAGCAACCGGGTAAGCCGCGAATCGACTCCCACTTTATCAAGCAAAAGTCCGATTGCCGTATCGATCAGCATTTCGGTGTCGAGTTCCACGTTGAATTGCATCGACAGTCCGAAATCATGGGCAAAAGACCGCAGGATACGGTGTGAAAATCCATCGATCGTACCCACGGCAAAGTCGTCATAATGGTGCATGATCAGCGTCAGGGCCTTGCCTGCGCGGTCGATGAGTTCGTGTTCCTGCAGTCCCGTTTCCGAGATAAGAACC
>JAQWBQ010000048.1 GCA_028706295.1 Bacteroidales bacterium | reverse complement strand
GGATGATTACAATTATGAAAGGCCTCATCAGGCCTTAGGATACAGAGCTCCGATAGATTTATTATGATTGCAATAAATAAAATAAAAACTCTAATTTTGATTGGCCCGGAAAATGGGGGAGCTTACACGTCCCTGACGGGACTTCTGTTATGTTGCCGTTAACCGTCTACCAATATATCGTTCCTAACGGGACTTAAAACATAGTTTTCTAATGCGCAGAAGGGATCATAGTTTCGAGTCTGTAAGCCAGATCCCTGTGCTATGGCGATCGCCTGGACGAACAGACATAACCTGGTACGGCCGAAGAAAAATTGTTGATATTGGCGCTGGTGATCATGTCTTTCATTAGATAACAAAAACAACCATCATTAAAACAAGAATCCGAACAGCCACAGGGGGATCACATTTTCGTAACCGGTCTCTATTTGGTCCTTGATGATAAATCCGTTTGGTTGGCCTTGGATCTGATGTTGCGCCTTGTTTTTTCCCCCGATTTCGACAAGGTATTTCCCGTTCACCTGGAAATCGGCCCGTGGAGCAGCATGAACATTTTGATTGTACATCTGTGAGATAAAGAAAGTCTCCCTGATGTTTCCCGTTTCTGTATTTTCAGGCGCCAGGGAATACATCAGGTTGGTGTTACCGAGAAAAACTTTTTCGGGTTTATTCAGGTTGTTGATTCCTTTACCCGGGGGCATGAGCCTGGTAACTAAGCCTGCCTCGGAAAGAAAATTCAGGTACTTTTTCAGGGTATTCAGGCTGATGCCCGTTCGCTGGCTGATGGCATTCATGTTGGGTTTGAACGGGACGGAGCCGGAGATAACCTGCAACAGTCTTTTCAACAGGATGATGTGTGAAGTGGGTATCGATTCGAACTGAGGAATATCGACTTCGAGTGTTACCTGAATGGTTTCATGAAGCTTTTGGTGAAATGATTTCAGATTTTCGAGGTAAAACGGGTAATAGCCATACTGCAGGTATTTTTTAAAATGTTGCAAGGGTTTGATGGTGCGGTTGATCTCCAGGGCAGGTTCAATGTGATTGTGGAAGAGATCTTCAATCTGAATAACAGGCAATGTGGCTATCTGGTCAAACCGGAGGAATTCACGAAAGGAGAGACCCGGCATTTCGTACATGACAGCTCTCCGGCTCAGGTCGGCCTTGGCTTTTGTAAGGTGTAGCAGGGATGATCCCGTAAAAATTACTTTCAGTTCCGGGAAATCGTCGTAAATGTTTTTCAATTCTACTGCCCAGGCCGGGTACCGGTGCACTTCATCAAGGGCAAGTAGTTCGCCGCCTTTCGACCTGAATTCATAGGCCAGATCATAGAGTGAATGATCGGAGAACCAGAGATGGTCGAGGCTGGTATAAAGCGCCCTGTGATCAGGTTTGTAGTTCTGTTTTAGGTACTGAAGCAGGAGGGTGGTCTTACCAACTCCACGGCATCCCCTGATTCCGACGAACCGGTTCGACCAGTCGACCGATTGCATAAAGTCGCGTACCATCCGCAACGACGTCTGGCTGTACTTTTCGTAATACCGCTGGAATAAGATTTCCATCATAAATATATCAAAACGTTGATGCAAATATACAAAAATAATGTCAATGCGTTGATCTGTTTTGTTGTTTTTGTTACATGTTTTTTTTAGCTTTCGCTATAACAGGTTTTTTAATCAATAGCCTCATTTTTGATTTCCCTGCGGAAAAGTATGTACCGAACAAATCTCCCAGTGATTCATGAAATCCATATCCGGTATCAGCAGATTCGTCAACAATTTTCATGCATCTTTGCTTGAATTCGTCCAGCAAATGATTATGTTTCATAAAACCGAGGGTTTCGTCAAACATGTTTTCTGCTTCATCGTAGAAATTTTCATAAAGGTCGCCGTAGTTGCCGATACAAAACACAGCCGATTCGACAAACGAAAGCATCACGTCGGCTTGATCGCGGGGAGAGGTTCCGGCTGCAGAAAATTCTTGTACTACCCTTAGCGCTTCCTGCAATCCGTTTGTTCCTTCTTCAAGGCCTTCTTCAAGTTGTTTCCTGATCAGTTTTTTATACTTTTTAATCAGCTGTTCACCATTACCCGATAGCCTCAGGTCGATGAAATTCCGGACGTTTTCAAAGCGGTTGTAGAGATCGCCCAAGAGATTTTCCAGATTTTCTCGAGACAAGGATTTGAGGCCAGGGGAGAGTTGTGCTTTTTTAACGGGTCTATTCATGATTTGTGATGAATTGTTCTTCGAAGGAATGGCTATCGTATAATATTTTATCGGTATTGAACTCACGATGACAAAATTTTTCGATTCCAACAATCATTAGCAATTTATAGAAAGACACTTGTATCTATCTTGTTTTGATCAAACCCATATAAGGTAGAATAGCAATCCTCCCAGTGCAATAAATATTTATACCCTAATTTTTCTTTTTCTGGGTCAAGTAAATGGGATACGAGATTTAATTGCGTTTTGTAGATAGAAATACAGAATTGAGACATGATACTTCCCAATTTCTTTACCTCGATTTGTTTCAATACGAAATCATTAAGTTCATGCCGAATTAATCGTTCATAAAAATCGAATACTTTTGAACCATCAACATTTGCTCCATTTTGAATAATGACTTCCATCTTTTCTAAATCTGCTCTATTATCAAAAAAAGAAACAGGTATTGAAAGAGGGATAAATAGTTGTTGGCTGTCATTATCCTCAATCAATTTGAAATCAGAATGAAGTTTTGAGAAATTGAAGTCTTTGAAGCTTTGATAGTAGCTATTGGCAGCATGAAAAACATTTTTCATGTTTTTAGATTTCTGTTCAAATACCTTTTCGTATAAAGCATGAAATTGCTTCTTTACCAATATTTCTTTGTAGTCGTCGAAAATATCTTTATCGGTTTGTTGTACTTTGTAACGTGAATCTGATCCATAAATAGTGCTGGTTTTGTCGCAATCAAACAAATAGACAATGCAATTGTCTTTTGATGCATTCCGATTGATTCGGCCAGCAAGCTGTTCATCGCTATCGATAAGTGAATGATCTTTAAATCCCAAATCCATATCAATGTCAACGCCAGCTTCAACAACCTGTGTTGACACAACTATTATTTTGGGGTATTCTTGGTCCTTTATTGAATTGATGACTTGCTTTCTCCTAAATTCAAGAATATCACCAGAAAGCACAAGGATTTTGTAGTCTTCAAAACGGCTGTCGTTATTAATAATGTTGAAAAACAGGGCAGCTGTCTTCTTTGTAATGAATTCAATCAAGACTTTGACGTTTTCATCATTTGAACTTGCATACTGTTCTGCCTTTTCGATCATAAAATCAGACAACTCAGCAAGGTATCTTTTTTTCTTTTCTTCATTTTCTGGTCTTTTTTTGTCAACCAAAGTAAAGTCAAATGAAACCCGACCTGCAAAATTCTGATTCGAGAAATACTGATCCCGATTTGGAATCAATGAAATAAACGATCCTTTCAAATTCTCATGCAACGCATCTATTTTAGGGAGAGTTGCTGACATGATTAAAACCCGAATATTGAATAACTCGGCATAGTTGGCAAGATAATAAACAATCTTATCCCAATGTTCGGGATTATAGGTCTGAATTTCATCAATGATTACAATGGAATTACACAATCGGTGTAACAGATAGTTGCTCTCCTTTTCATTCCCCTTCAAAATATCGAAAAACCGAACATGCGATAGGAGTGCAATTGGGTAATTTACAAACAAATTGTCCAGATATAATCTCTTCTCATTGCCATAGTTGCCATCTTCTTTTTCATGGAACCCGGCTTTTGAATGAAGTTGAATAATAGAATTGTTGTCAATCTCTAAAGTCTCCTTTATCGACTTAAACGTTTGGGTGATTAAGGTCGTAAAAGGGAAAACGTAGAACACTTTACTTAATGAGGAATCGACACTCATTAGTTCGCTAGTAAACGCCAACGATAAATTTGTCTTTCCCGCACCGGTAGGAGCTTCTAGATAAAAGCAACTGTTTGCAGAATACTTTCCTAGATTCGAAATCATTTCAGCAGTTAGTTTTTGCCTTAGGATGTTCAAGTTTTGGTTGTTCCGTTCGGTCAACTTTTCGAAAGGAATTGAATGATAGTGCTCCAATTTCGAATACAAGTCACTGTTATAAGGCTTCACGGTTTTGAACCGTTCGATTAGGCTTTCCTTTTCGGTTTTGCTTAATACACCAAATTCAGAGACTTCAATTTTTGTCATAAACTCGTTGGTTGCATAGAAATCGGAAGCAGTTAATAAGGAGTACAACAGCTTGGTCGTTGCAAACAAATTGAAATAAACCACTGGATTGTCAACCATTTCACAAAATCCCCCAAAAATATCTGTAGCCCCAGAATAGAAACTCGAACAGAAATTTTCATCCCAAAAGATGCGATACGTTTCTAAAAACGAAAAACAATCATCGATTTTTTGGGTGTCAAATTCAAATGAAATATCAATTGTTGGATTGTGATGTTTAATGATAGCCCATGCAAATAGGAGAATAGAGAAATATAGAACTATCCTTTCATCGTCATTGAACTCTTTGTTTTCAACAGCTTTTTTGAAATAGATATTTGAAAATAGATATGCGCCAAGCAACGAATGATTTGATTGAATCGACAACTTATTATTCAAAGAAAACAAATCATTCTCCATTTTTTGAACCTGAAAATTGGGGTTCACCTTTCCTAAATCATGGTAAACAATGGTTGCAATGAATATCTCTTTGAATAAGTTTCCAAATTCCTTTTCACTTTCAACGGATAAAAGTGGCATGAGTTTTTCTATCAAGGAGTCGAGCAAATGATCTATTTTATGAGACTCCATTAATCGTAAACAATATTTTAAAACCAGTTCAGTGTGTTCCAAAAGGGTTTCCTTGTCCGATTTATCCTTAGATAAATGGGCATAATACGTTTTTGAAAGTTCGCCAAAGATTGGCAAAAGACCATCTATAATATCTCTAAAACAATTGAATGATTTCATTATTTGAGAGTTTATACAATGGATACGATTCGGGCAATACGTAATCTTGCTTCAAATTCCAGTTCGTAAATGCAAAATCCTTGTATTCGTACTGGAATAATGGCGATTCAATATACCCAATCGGAAGCCTTTCAAAATACAGGTACTTACTTCCAGTTATGGATAAAACACCGGGGCCGAAACGCACATTTACTTTTCCATCTTTTACTGTTTCTTCCTTTATAAACAAGCTATTAATTTGGAATTCTCCGCTGGGAGTCAATGCCTCATAGGTGTATTCCTCAAAATTTTCCCACCAAAGAGAGAATTCATTCTTACCCATGTAGGGCAGATATTCAGCTTTGCTTTCTTTTAGATAGCTGTAGATTTTCGCTTCTGTTTCGTTTCCCAAGTTTAGCAGAATCCAACATTTAAATGCCGGAGCTACCAATGCTTGCTCTGTAACCATTAGGTTTCCACCTTCTTCTTCGCTTGCTAATCCAGTTGTATTGTTGTATTTAATTACTGTCTTCGCAAAATTCCCATTTTCATGGTAAGTTTTCCCGTTTTCTTCCAATGGAGCAATAGATACTTTTAAGCCCTTCAGCTTTTTGTAGTATTCTGGCATCTCACCATGTTTTTGAAATCCTTTTTCACCGATAATTGCGCCAAGTATTCCTAAAAGGGATGGCTTATGAAGCATATTAAAAGTCAGATAAATCGGATCGTTTGTGTCGGGTTTCTTTAAGAATCCAAAATCCGATTTAATGTTGATTGAAACTAATTTTTCCATACTTCAGTTGTTAATCCCTGACAGGGTTCCAAACCCTGCCAGGGATAATTAAATTCTACAAACTTTTAATTGATGCATTTTGTGGTACATTCTTTATCAAAATCGATGCTTGATTCAAGCAGATTTCAACTGACTCGATTTCAGATGTATTTGATTCAACAACTTTTTGTAATTCAGCAAGATCAAGTTGGACTTTACCGTCATCTTTTTCTTTGTCCATTTTCATCAATTGAGTAAAATTAGGAAGTACAAGTTTGGATTCTGATTTTAATGTAACCCAAACCAATAATTCATTTTCGCAGCCGGCTTTGGCAGCCGAGTCGTAATAGGTCACACCCTTTTGCAATGCTTCTTTTAACTTGGCAATATCATCAGCCGAAAGAGTTTTGGCATCTTTCCCTGCCAATTCGGTTATATCTTCCAAGTTTTTCGGGTTAACGGAAAAATGATGCAAATAATGCCCTTCGTGCAAACGGCTTTGGCGGCCAAGCGTGGTCGCCGAATTGTCTTCGCTGTTTTCATTCGGATTTCTAAAAGGCGACATGATCTGTTCGGAGTAAAAATTGTTTTCGTGCCAAATATTTACTCCATGAGTAATTTGTACTGGGCCATGCACGGAAATGGCAACATTGTTTGTTTTTGATTTTTTAGCAAATGTTGCCCCGAACAAACGGATGTCTATACAGCTTAGCAAGTCTTTTGCAATAACTTTTTTGTCTTTCTCGTCTTTATGCTCTGGGAAAGCTACAGTGAAGGCATCATCCAGACTATAAGGAATGAATTCTTCGTTAAAGCGTTTGAAATAGAAAACTTTCTCTGATGAATGATTTTCTTTCAAGAAATTCTTTACTGCATACTTCAATGCTTTGTCTGTTGCATATACTACTCCATTGGGGAGCGTTCTTGGTTGACCGGAGAAATCAGCGTTATAGTTTGCGTTAATTGCTTTCACTATAGCTGCGCCAAAAATTCGTTTTGAATAAGTCATATTAAATTGTTTTTAATGATTATTGTTTTTTGAAAATTGATTCAGAAAAATAACCTGCCAGAATCATTGGCAAGTGTTCCTTCATATTTGAAATATTGGGATTATATCCCATTACTTCACTAAACAGTTTATCGAACTCATACTTGGTAGGGTAGAGTGCAAACTTGTATTTGTACATATTGAACGTACTTGCAATTGCTTGTTTAAATAAAACAGGTTCTGTTTTTTGCAAGAACGGCTCAAGAAGCGCGTGTGATCGGTTTGCCGATTCACTTTGGATCAATAATTTCCAAATAAGCTGCCCTGCTGCAAAAGCGAATTCATCATCAGTGGTGATGTGTAATGATTCGGCTTGGGCAATCTCCCGAATCTTCGATTGTAATTCAACGGTTTTATTTGCCATACTATTCGTATTAAAAATATTATCAAACAAAGGTTGTACGCCAAACCACAGGCTTAGCTTTTTTCTTATTTGTGGTGTTTTTTTAAATTCTTCGTCATGTCTCAAATCATCGATAATCGATTCCATGAACATTTCATCAATCATGGTCATGGTAATTGTCTGTTGTTTCGATTTATAAATGAAGTTGTACCATGCTTTACGATATTTGTAAAGGACGTTATAGATCGCATCGGTTAAGCCATAATCGGGCTTTATTTCTAAATCATCGAAATATTTAATCCACATGGTGCCCGCTTTGGTTTCCTGTACAAGTTGTTTGTTGAAAATGGGGTTCACAACCATGAATTGGAAATCAAAGACATTGTGATCTTTACTGTTGAAATAGACGACTGGTTCGGTTCCAAATATCTCCTTTAAAGTGAAATCATTTTCTGCTTTATCTTTTAAAGTGTATTTAAAAACAGGCACAAAATCCAAATCGATGATTTGTCCTTTTTGAATAAACAAGAGATAGAAATTTTGAAGATTGGTTCTTCGAAGATTCAGCAGCGACCGAATGATCTCAGAATATCCGGCTACTCCTTCATTGTTGAAAAGCTTGACTACATCTACATTTAGGTTTGCTTCGTCTTTGTCAATAAATATTGGAAGAGGGTTTGGAAGTTGCTTGTTTTGGCTAAGTTGGTAAAATTTCCAAACTAGTTGGGCATCTTCGCCGTGTACACGATAATTAAATCTAAAGCTGGCAGATTGATGTTTGAGGAAGCGCTTTTTATCATTAAAAGTATTAAGACTGTCGCTTACTCCATAGGTGATGCCCTGAAATGTAGTATTAAACTCAGCCTTATTAAAAACGTTCTCACCAACATATTTCAAATAAGGCTTTTTGTATTGTTCTATATCTACTTCTTTAAGAAAGAATACAATTACATTCCCTTCTTTTAAATTATCGAATCCAATTTTATCAAATAGCTCCCAGAAATTAGCTGTTAACCATGATTTAAGAGAATTGAACCAAACATTAGATTGCCCTTCTTCGATATACTCTTCTGCTTTTTTTAGGTATTGCTTAGTAAGTTCATTTAGAATACCGCCTTTACCAACTGTAGTTCCATCTTTACGTATTTTTTCAATGTTGTTGATTATCCCTTTCTTTGTGAATCCAACAGCATAAGGAGAACAAGTAACATTGAAAATCTTCAGATTAGGATTAAGGATTTTATTCTTATCAACAGGATTTGACAATTGCAATACTTTCCTGCATTTTTCGAAAAATGGAGTTAGTTCATCTTTCTTCGTATAGAGTCCAATATCTTCTTCTAAGATATTTCCATTGTCATCAACATTCTTGAGTACATATTTACCGTCCTCCAGACCGATGTCCAGAGCAACGTAAATACCTTCTTTGAGCTTGGCTCCTTCTTCAAATAAATCGGGAGCATGTTCTTCCAGTGTTTCCACAAATTGACAGATTTCTTTCATCATTTCCTTAGGCATTAGTTGGTATTTCGCTTTTTACTCTCGTCAGCCATTCGTAGTCAATTGCTTTTAAATTTTCTTTCATATCATTTATTCCAAAATAACTTTTCAATCCTTCACCTCCGCACATCCAAACCCCAGACTGTTCTTTTCGCCGAATCCGGCATAATATCCGAGTTTGATTAATTCAGGGGGCGCTGTAATGCAAAAATCAAATTGGTAACCAATAATTTTTGATTCCTGCGGGGTGCCGGCTTTAATCAATATTCCTTTTTTCCGTGGAGGAGTCAGTATTTCCAGCTTTCCATCCTTTTCATCGAAGTGACATTCACTTTTAAAAAACGTACGATATTTCTCTTTCAAGTTTCGGAAAAACAGTTCCCCGTACGATGGTACGTCAGGGGCAAGATACCGGGCATACCGATCGCCGGGATACATAAAAGAGATCATGACCGGCGCCTTGCTGCTAAAATTCATGCATCCCGAAAAATGAGGTTCTGCAAGTCCTTCAATCGAACTTACTCTGAATGGAACTTGCGATTGCCTGTCACCCAGGCGGAAAACCTGATCCCGGAATATCCCTGTAATAAAATGACTCACCACTTCGTCGGGGAGCATGGAGATGATCAGATCTATATTTTTTCCGATGATCTCCATACGGTCGCCCTGGATTTTCCTTCGGGGAACATCAAGATTCGAAAAGGTAAACAACTTGAAGCTCTTTTGGTCGTCGGTATATCCTTTTTCATGCAACCACCCCGAAAATTCAGGATTGCCATGATTCAATACCCTGTATATCCAGGCGCTCAGCTCGTACTGGTAATTGAGCGGCAAAATGTTTTCCCTTGAATTTAACAGCTCGAGATGTAGTTTAAATCGCATGATGACGTCCGGTTTTCATAAAGAAAAACTTTCTCCTTAGTGATGTTGTTTTAATCATCCTGAATGTTGCAAAGTTCAGACCTGGTACTGACAGTTACTGTCAACCCTGATAATTT
Organism: Bacteroidales bacterium; assembly: GCA_028706295.1. GTDB lineage: Bacteria > Bacteroidota > Bacteroidia > Bacteroidales > FEN-979 > CAIVAT01. The sequence goes on along the minus strand of JAQWBQ010000048.1, from coordinate 21,020 downwards.
TCAGAAAATCTTTCCTTTGATCTTTTGATTCAAAACTTTTTTGAGCTTCCCGGGGGCGATGATCTTGAGATCGTCGGGCAAGCCCATTATAAACCGTCCGATTCCTTCAAAACTGCTCACCCAGCCTTTAAACTCAAAAATATTGTTCCCGCAGACGCTGATGAATTCCTCCGCCATCGGGTACTCTTCCGTTAACAGGTTGGCCGCCCGCATCGTCATAAGCATCTTTACCCGGATCCTGTCGGGCCCGTGAATCCTGAAAACATCCATGGGCTCCGGTTGATGCCGGTCTTCAAATCTCCAATTCTGGGCCGTCATCCTCACCTCCATAATGCGTGCAGCCTTGAACAGTTTGTTCAGCCCCGATTCATGTTCATAACACCAGATATAACCATAATTCAAGGTGAATTCAAAGGGTTCCACCACGCGGTCGCTCACCGTCCCGCTGTTTGACGACTGATAACCATGCAGGATCACACACATTTTACTCTCAATGGCCCGGATCAGGCGGATCACTTTCTCCGAGTTCTCTCTTTTGACTACCGGATACGGAACGCCTTTCAGATCGTATAACGCGTACAGTTTAGCGGCTAAATTCTGTTTGATTACGGTCTCGTCATCAAGGGCCAGGATCGCTTTATTCAGGATCCAGGACTCTTCACGAGTAAAATGAAGGAGGTCGCCGATATCCTTCAGATAAGGACTATCCTTGTCGATTGAAACCAGTCCGTCGCGACGATTCACGATAAATCCTTCGTCGCTCAGGGTTTCCAGATACCGGTACACCGAGCGTTCGGTGATTTCGAGTCTTTCGGCAATTTCATTCTTCGTGTACCCGATGCCCGATGAAAGCATCATGATGAGGCGGAGCAGTCGCTCAAGCCTGGGTTGATCGGCCATATCACTGGGTTAAATGGATTCAGACATCAATTGGATATATAAAAATAACACATTTATCGATGCAAAATCCTTTTTCGAATTTTATTCAGGGAATTGTTATACTGTATCTCGGTGAAATCGGAAAGAATTTTATTCCGGCTGGATCCGGAACCGGTATGGGAGCAGGGAATCGGGACCGGCGTATTCCACGCCCACGCGGGGACCGGTCAGAATAGCCGAAGGTTTGATTACAATGCCCCGGTCTTCGATCCATATAGCCTGAGAGGGGTTTTTGACGGAGTCGACCAGGTCGAGACCGGAAAGGGAATAATGAATTCCCAGCAATTTCGCGACTTTGCCGGGTCCGATGCCGGCATTCGCGTCAAGGGTGGTTTTCCCGGTACGTTTGCACATTTCTGCCACCCCTTCGGCGGGTATGATCCCGCGTATCAGGATGGCGTCGGGGATCCCCTCCAGGTTTGTGACCACGTTGAAAAGAGAATGCACCCCGTAACACAGGTAAACGTAAGCGGTTCCTCCCAGCCGGTACATGATTTCGGTACGCGCGCTCCGGAGGCCTCCGAAAGCATGCGATGCACGATCGGTGATACCTGCATAGGCTTCAGTTTCGCAGATCATGCCTGAGGAGAGACGTCCATCGACGCGGGTCGCGAGGTATTTGCCCAGGAGATCGCGGGCGATCCGGATCACATCGGAACGAAGGTAGAAGGAGCGGGGAAGCATTTCAATTTACGATTGACATGAATTACGATTTAGATTGAAAAATCACGATTCAGAAGAATTATTTTTTACAGTCGAGGCACGCGTAAGGGATGGTGACAAAAAATTCACCGGTTTCGGGGGTAATCTGATCTATTTTTTCCACAATCCTTTTAAATACCTTGTCTGCTGAAATTTCCGGAAGCAATGATTTCCAAGAGGGTAAGAAGGCCATCCGGATGAGGTGGTGTTGAAGAAAGGCAGCTCCGCCGGCAAAGCGAAGTTTAAAGTCGCCGGTCGTGACCGACCGGATGGTCAACCCTGCCTTTTCGATCAGATTTTCCAGGAATTCAACGGGCTTCCTTTTTTCGAGGATGTGGGCATGCATGTCGTGGATTGCGTCGTGCAAATCGAATTCTGACAGCGTCTCTTCAAAGATCCTGTAGAATTCGATCATGGTTTGCGGCAGATTTACCGTAAGAATGACCCGGGCGCCTGTTTTCGACACCCGGTAACATTCCTGCAGTGTTTTTTCCTGATCCTGAACGTTGTTGATGCCGTTATTTGCAACGATCAGGTCGAAAAAACCGTCGGGGAATGGCATTTCCTCGGCAACGCCCCGGATGATTCTCGCGTTGCCGGTCTGCCATGCAGCGGCTTTTTGATGGATGATGTTCACCGCATCCTCAGCGGGATCGAGACCATATACCTCTGAGGTATCACCCAGACGTTCGGCAATTTCGAGCATCGGGAATCCGTTACCGCTCCCGATATCAAGCACTTTCATGCCGCTTCTTACGGGCATGGTTTCGAGAATCATGAGTCCGAAAGGCGCGGACCAAAGGGGGAGTTCATCGTTTATCATTGCCACCGGTATTTTCCATCCTGTTCTATTTTTATTTTCTCGTTATCGATCAGCCATTGAAGCGCACGCAGGACTTTATCTTCTCCGAGCGGTTCGGCTGCCATCATGATCTCCTCCAAGGTACAGGGCTGCGTTTTCAGCATCGGTTTGATCAGTTCAACGACGCGGTTGAATTCCATTTCGTTCAGACTGACCTTATTTCGTTCGAGGCATACATCGCAGGATCCACAGCGTCGCGAACCAGTTTCACCGAAATAGGACAACAGGGACTGGCTCCGGCAACGGGCGGTGGATTCGGCATAGGAGATCATTTTTTCGGTACGGAACCGGGACTCCTCCAACCGCAACCGGTACGTTTCATCTGACAGGCTCAGGTCGGTAACGTTGACGCGCTCCTGGGTATAGATCAGTTGGGGTTTACTGGTTTGAGGAACATAATCGACCAACTGCAGCCTGGCAAGGTAGGTCAGGTTTTTTACGACCTGACTTTCGCTGATGCCGCTACGACGGGCCAGTTCCGGTTCGCTGATCTTCACAAAATCGGTCAGGATACCGCCGTATGATCTTAGCATTGTTTTTATAAAGTGGTCGTACAGGGCATTTTCTACCTGAAAACGATAGAGATCCTCTTTCTGCGCTTTGATATGGACTTTTGAGGGATTGTAAAAGGGTTCGGTAAGCATGATAAATCCCTCTTTTTCAAGAAATTTAAGGCAGTTGAAAACCACAATGGGTTGAAGCCTGTATTGATCGGCAAACAGTCCCAGATCGAAATCAAACTGCTGATCCTTTCCGACCCCGACGGGGATCTGGTAAAAGTTCCCCAACGACTGGTAAACATCCCTGATCGTCTGGATTCCAGGGAAGGCGAGGGTCAGGTTATTGCGCGCGTCGATGATATCGGCTGCTTCGTAAAGCAACACGGCGTATGCTTGTTTTTCATCCCTGCCGGCGCGACCGGCTTCCTGGAAATAGGCTTCGATGCAGTCGGGAAGATCAAGATGGATAACGAGTCTAACATTGGGTTTGTCGATTCCCATGCCGAAAGCGTTGGTAGAGACGATCAACCTTTTTTCTTCGCGGATCCAGGCCTGTTGACGCTTGTCGCGGAGTGCAGGGTCGAGTCCGGCATGGTAAAAGTCGGCGCTGATCTTGTTTTTGACGAGGAATTCAGCAATCTCTTTCGTTTGGCGGCGGTTCCTGACATAGATGATTCCGGATCCTTTTACTTTGTTGACGATACGGATCAGCCGTTTCAGTTTATCTTCTTCCCGGATGACGAGGTAGGTCAGGTTTTTCCGCTCAAAGCTTTTTTGAAACAGGTTTTCCTGCTTGAACGCGAGCTTTCGTTGGATGTCGGTCACAACCTTTGGAGTCGCCGTAGCCGTAAGGGCCAGTACAGGTACATGCGGGATGAGTTCGCGGATATCCGCCAGATCGAGGTACGGGGGTCTGAAATCGTAACCCCATTGTGAGATGCAGTGGGCTTCATCGACGGCCAGCAGGTTTATCGTCATCAGCCGTACGACTTCACGGATTCTCGGGGTGGCGAGTCTTTCGGGTGAGAGGTAAAGGAATTTCAGGTTCCCGTATGTGGCATTGCTCAGGGTAATCTCAATTTCATGCGGATGCATTCCGGAATAGATGGCAGCGGCGGGTATGCCTCTTTTTCTAAGGTTTTCGACCTGATCTTTCATCAGTGCGATCAGGGGTGAGATGACAAGACAGATCCCATCCCGGGCAAGGGCCGGAATTTGAAAGCATATCGATTTTCCACCTCCGGTGGGGAGCAGCGCCAGGGTATCCTTTCCAGCGAGAACCGACCGGATTATATCCTCCTGAAGAGGCCGGAAGGAGGAATAGCCCCAGTATTTAAGGAGGAGTTGTTGGGGGGAAAGGACCATCAGGAAATTTGTTTCACGTCATTCCTCAATCCTCCATACCGAGTCCAGAACTGTACCGTCGACCCATTTTACCACTGCGACGACTTCGTCGGTGAATTTCGGTTTGGCCGGAACCCCACAGATCTTTTCGGCTTCGGCTTTCAGTTCTTCAATGGTTTTTATCGGGAGTGAAGAGTTCTTCATTTTCTCGATCAGGTCGGTTCTCTTCGGATTGATGGCGATCCCCCGTTCGGTCACGATGACGTCGATGAGTTCACCGGGTCCGCAGATGGTGGTTACTTCGTCGCGGATCACCGGGATACGGTCGCGGAAGAGGGGAATGGGCAGGATCACGCATTTGCCGAAGAGGGTATTCTGCCAGCCGCCGATACCGTGCAGCAGGCATCCGTCGGAGTGGGTAACCACATTGGCGTTAAAATTAACATCCACCTCAGTGGCTCCCAGGATCACGATGTCGACCATGGAGGAGAAGTTGCCTTTCCCATGGTAGTTGTAGCTTGTAAAGGGGCTGGTCCAGGTGTGCTGCGGGTTGTCGCGCATGGAGCGGACCCCGTCGAGGTCGAAAGTCTGACCATCGAGGATGTATTCCACGAGGCCTTCCTCGAGCATCCTGACGAGGTACTTGTTGCTGCCTCCCCGGGCGAAACGTGCTTTCCAGCCCCTTTCGCGAAGTATATCGGAGAAGTAGATCCCGATAGAAAGGGCGGTACCGCCGGCACCGGCCTGGAATGAGAACCCGTCGTAGATCAGTCCGGCTTCATCGCAAAAGCGGGCCGACCATTCGGCCAGAAGGAGCCGGTCGGGGCTTTTGGTGATTTCGGTTGTACCGCTGATGATCTTTTCGGGAATTCCGATCTTATCGAGAACAACCACGTAATCGACATAGTTGCCGTTGATCTGCCACGGGATGCATGGAAAAGGAACGAGGTGGTCGGTGACAACGATCACTTTATCGGCATATTGGGCATCGGCGAGGGCAAACCCGAGGGGGCCGCAAGCTGCCGGTCCATCGACGCCGTTGCAGTTACCAAACTGGTCGGCTGTGGGGCCGGCAATGACTGCAATGTCGATATGGACTTCGCCATCCTGAACTGCCTGATAGCGCCCGCCGTGGGAGCGGAGAACGCCCAGACCCTTCATTTTTCCTGCAGAGGTGAACCGTCCAAGCGCCCCGTTCATCGATCCTTCGATGTGGTTGATGGTACCGTCTTCGAGGTATTTGGTCATGGGTTCATGACATGGGAAGGAGGCGGAGGGGTACCACATCAGGTTTTTGATCCCCAACTCATGGGCGATGTCGAAAACCTGGGTGGCCACCAGGTCGCCATTACGGAAATGATGGTGGGTCGAAATGGTCATTCCATCCTTTAATCCCGATCTGATCAGCGCTTCCTTTAGTCCGGGAACCACCTTGTTACCATCGGCAGGGTAATCGGCACAGGATACCAACCGGGGCGCTGCGCGAAATCCTTCAGGCCGGTATTTCGCGATACCCATGTAAGGCACGGCCGGCACTCCGTTGATGATGGTCGGTACCATTCTTCCGGCCGCATTACGAACCATTTTATCATATTTGGGAAGAGACGGGGCATGCGCCGTCTTTACATCTTTATTGCTCATAGGTCTCCCTCCAGTTTTCAGCGATTTTATTCATTTTTATTGCGAGATTTATGGTATTCAGGGCTCTTTTTACAACAGGCGGATCGATCATTTTTGTACCCAGCGAAACCACCCCGAGTCCCTGTTCATGCGCTTTATGGAATGCGAAAACGATTTTTTTTGCCCGTTCGATCTCTTCGGCCGTGGGAGCAAAAGTTTCGTGGATCACCGCGATCTGCCGGGGGTGGATGCATCCCATACCATCGAAACCCAAGGCTTTTGACCGCAGGACATTCTGTCGTAAACCTTCCATATCGGCCACGTCGGAGAATACGGAGTCGATTGGCTGAATCCCCGCGGCGCGTGCAGCATTTACAACCATGCTGCGTGCAAAGAACGATTCGGCGCCCTCGGCGGTACGCCTCGTGCCTAAGTCGGCCGTATAATCTTCCAATCCGATGGCCAGAGCGACGATATTCTCAGCGGAACTGGCAATCGAATAGGCATTGATCACCCCCAGTGCGCTTTCGATGATGGGCATGATCCAGATTGACGATTGACGATTGACGATTGACGATTGATTTGCGAGGATTGAATTGATTTTTTCGTTAACTGCCCGTACCTGATCAGGATGTTCACACTTCGGCAGGAGGATGAGGTTTACATTATGAGGGATGATGTATTCGAGGTCTTCAAGCCCGCGTTCACCCTGGTTGATCCTGACCATGCGTTCAGCCCCGTAAAAGTCGATTCCGCGGAGGGCGTTCCGCACCATGAACCGGGCCTCATCTTTCTTGTCGGGCGCTACGGCATCCTCGAGGTCGAGGATGATCCCGTTGGGTTTGTGAATGCCTGCGTTGATCATCAGACTGGGGGTGTTCCCCGGAAGATAAAGCCTCGAAAACCTGCTGCGATCCTTTTCGGTGGTATAGCTATTTTCAGGAAGGAATGGCGGCAGCCAGCTTTTTTCACAGGGCACCAGTTTTTTAATGGCTGCTTCGAGCCTGGCTGCAAGTACGAGCGGCAAAGCCCCCGAATCCTCGATTTTAACAAGAGCATGGCCGATTCCGAAGAAATCCAGGATTTCAAGAGCCTGTTCCCGGATCACGGCTCCGTACATGACGGCTACCTTTGATTCAATCTTCAGGTCAATCCCACCCGATGTGGTGAGTTCCAGGGTGACAAAACAATCAGATCTTACGGTTTTGCCTTTGTTGCCTGTTGTGACAATTTCTCCCATAGTTTGAATTTAAGAATTTTGAGCCCCAAAGATAGGGAAAAAGTGGGCTGCATTTTATCCATTCATCCCGCCGGAAATCAGATATCGTAATTTTCTTTCCTACATTTGCATTGCAAATCCCATATGCTTCATGGCAGCAAGAAAATCCGGCAGCCGTTCCGGAACCAGTAAATCACGGAGATCATCAGGCAAATCGCCAAAGAGGGGGAAAAGCCGCGGAAAGTGGTTTTCGGGGAACATTCACATTGCCCTCTTCCTGAAACTCCTGCTGGTTCTGGCACTTCTTTTCCTTTCCAGGATAATCTTTTACCTCATCAACCTGAGTTATTTTTCCAGCCTCCCGGTTTCCGATGCCCTGAGGATCTTTGTCACCGGTCTGAGATTTGATATCTCATCGCTTTTCATTATCAATGCCCCTTTTATACTCATGAATGTGTTACCTTTCAGGTTCAGGTACCACAGGATTTACCAGGGGATCGCCAACGGTTTTTACTATTTCATCAACAATGTGGCTTTCATTGCCAATTTTGTCGATTCCATCTATTTTCGCTTTACGCTGAAACGGATGACTTTTGATATATTCCGGTATCTGGGTGTCGGCGGTGATTTTGATAAGCTGATTCCTCAGTTTTTAAAGGACTTCTGGTATGTTGCGATCATCTGGATCGTGTTTTCCGGGGTATTCATTTATCTGGGAACGAGGATTGGGGTACGACAGGAACGTACCGCTGCAAAAGGCTCCGGTTTTTCTTTTTACTTCGTCAATACAATTCTTGCTGTCCTCATTCTGGGAGTCTCGGTGATCGGAATCCGCGGGGGATTGCAATTGAGGCCCATCGGGCTGGTGACGGCCGGACAATATACTTCGGGAAAGAATATTCCGCTGGTTTTGAACACCCCTTTTTCAATTGCGCGGACGGTTGACGGGGAGTCGCTGACCGTCAGGAAATGGTTTAAAAGTGAAGCGGCATTATCGGACATTTATAACCCGGTGCACCCGGGGATGAAGGGACAGAAAGAGCAAAAACTGAATGTGATGATCATTATCATGGAAAGTTTTTCGCGGGAACACATCGGGATTCTGAACCATGAATATGATAACGGGAGATACCAGGGATTTACTCCTTTTCTCGATTCCCTGATCCGGCACGGGCGGTATTTTGATGGGTTTGCGAACGGGAAGACCTCTATTCAAGGGATTCCCGCGATCCTTTCAGGGATCCCTTCACTGATGTATGAATCGATCATTCAATCGAATTACGCAGCCAACAAGATGAATGGTATCGCAGCCTTGCTGAAACCGAAAGGATACCGTAGCGCGTTTTTTCACGGGGGTACCAACGGAACCATGGGATTTGATTCCTATACCAAACTTATTGGTTTTGAAAACTATTACGGTCGGTCGGAGTTTAACAATGAGAAAGAGTACGACGGTAAATGGGGGATCCGGGATGAGTCTTTTTTTCAATTCTGCGCGCAGACTTTGAATGATTTTCAGCAACCTTTCGTCGCGACACTTTTTTCGCTTTCATCGCATCATCCTTACTACGTCCCCGGTAAGTACGCGAACGTGTTCAGAAAAGGGAAACTACCCATTCAGCAAAGTATTATGTATGCCGATCATGCCCTTGCCGGTTTTTTTCATCAGGCGAAAAAGAGCAAATGGTACGCAAACACCCTTTTCATAATTACGGCAGATCATACTTCGGAGGGGTATTTCCCTTATTATCAATCGGATGTTGGCCAATACGCAATTCCGATCCTGTTCTTTCAGCCGGGCACTACATGGCAGGAACAATCACCGGGGCCTGCCCAGCAAACCGATATTCTGCCGACAATCATGAACTACCTGGGGTATGATAAGAAATTTATAGCTTTCGGGACCGATCTTTTTGACCCGGCCGCACCGCGTTTTTCGGTTCACTATATCACCGGGCTTTACGGAATGATCAAGGACGGGTATTATATCGAATTTGATGGAAACCGTTGTACATCCTTGTTTTATCTGAAGGATGATCCCCTTCTGAAAAACAATCTTGCAGGTACGGCTAAACCGGTGGAAGGGCGGCTGATCCTGTTCTTAAAAGCGTATATCCAACAATATAACAACAGGGTTATGGAGAACCGGTTGACCTGTGATTCATGACGGACCGGGCAGATAATTTTTGTGGAAAAGAACCTAATGTAATGACTGAATCCGGTTTGAAAAAGGTAGTGTTTGTGATAAATCCCATCAGCGGGAAGGGTAAGCAGGGGGGGATTGAAACGTTGATAGACCGGCATCTCGATAAACGGTTTTTTGAGTACCAGGTAAGGTACACCACCGGTTCCGGTGATGCCACCAGGATCGCGCGACAGGCGGCAGCAGATGGGTGTAATGTTGTTGTGGCCGTTGGTGGCGACGGAACGGTGAATGAAGTGACTGCGGGATTGGTCGGGAGCGACACAGCATTGGGGATCATACCGGCGGGGTCGGGGAATGGACTGTCGCGACATCTGAAAATCCCTCTGAACGGAGCCCGGGCAATCGAGGTCATCAACCGCATGAATGTTGTGAAGATCGATACCGCCACGATCGATGAGCATGTTTTTGTGAACCTGGCCGGGATCGGGTTTGATGCGACCATTGCAAAAAAATTCGGGGATGCCGGAACCCGGGGTTTTGCGACTTACTTTAAGGTTACCACCCGTTCCTATTTCCGTTATAAACCCAAAAAATACATCCTGACCATCGATGGTAAAAGGATTGAGCGTCGGGCGCTGATGGTCAGTTTTGCCAACTCGAGCCAATTCGGCAACAATGCCTCAATCGATCCCGGCGCCAGTGTCAGCGACGGTTATATCGATGTATGCATTCTCCGGAAAATACCTTTTTTCAAGGTTCCCTTTCTGGCCCCCCTGTTGTTCCTGAAAAAGTTTGACCGGACCCGGTATGTGGAGATTATCCGGGCCAGGGAGGTCGTGTTGAAGCAAAAGAGAAAACGGGTCATGCATGTCGATGGCGATACCCATAAAGCCGGTAAAGAGGTTATCATGAAAATATTACCGCTTTCGTTAAATGTTGTTGTTCCCTAACATGTTATTTATGGAGGATATTACTGCAAAAAACATTAACAGCGGGCTCAGGACCACACTGACCGATTGGGGATTCAATGAAAAGTTCGCAACATACATGGCTGATTTTTCCAGCCTGATAATTATTCTTATAGCGACCATCGCCGTTTATTACATCGCCAAATTCATTATAAACCGGATTCTGAAACGGATCGTGGAGCGTTCGACGGGGAAATGGGATGATCATCTTTACAATCAAAAAGTCTTTACCCGTTTGGCAATGCTTTTACCCGCCATCGTTCTCGAGGTATCGCTTACTCCCAGCATTTCACAGTATCCTGAAGCCATCCGGTATATCGGAATGGGACTTCATCTTTACATGATCTTCATTGTGATTTTGGTCATCAATTCGTTCCTGAATGCCGTTTATCATATCTATGGTGAATTCGAAATAGCCGATTCCAAGCCTATCAAGGGGTATGTTCAGGTCGGGAAGATCATCACCTATGTCATCGGTGGAATTGCGATGATGTCAACCTTGCTCGGGCAGTCACCACTGACCTTACTTGCCGGGCTTGGAGCCATGTCGGCTGTTATGATGCTGATTTTCAAGGACAGCATTTTGGGATTTGTGGCGGGAATCCAGCTTTCAGGCAACAAGATGCTGCAGATCGGTGATTGGATTACCATGCCTAAGTTTAATACGGATGGTACTGTGTTCGATATCTCGCTGGTGACGGTGAAGGTGCGGAACTTCGATAATTCGGTCAGTTGTATCCCTACTTATGCGTTGGTTTCGGATTCATTCCAGAACTGGCGGAGCATGGGTGATGCAGGTGGCCGCAGGTTGAAGCGTTCGATGATCATTGATGCCACGACCATACGCATTGCCGATGATGTACTGACCGGCAGGCTGATTGACAAAGGTATTCTGAATGACCGTGTGTCAGCGTCCGGCAACCAGGCTACCAACCTGGGGTTGTTCCGGGTTTATGTTGCGGAATACCTGAAGAAAATTCAAAACATCAATCAAAATGCCTCTTTAATGGTGCGGATGCTACAGCCTTCGGAAAACGGTTTGCCGCTTGAGATCTACGGTTTTTACCTTCCACCCGACTGGAGCGACTTCGAAAATTTCCAGGCAGGTTTGTTCGAACATCTATATGCCCTGTTACCCGAATTCGGCTTAAAAGCATTCCAAAGACCATCGGGGAATGAGATTACGATTCTTCCCAACCCGTCATGAAATTATAATCTTCAGGAAAGGTCTTATTTCCAACCTCCTCCCAATGCGGAATAGAGATTCACTTTGGATGTGAGTTCGTCGCTTTGTGCCTGGGAGAGGCTGATTTGGGCCTGGAATAGTTTTTCCTGCGTGTTGATGACATCCAGGTAGCTTGCGTAACCCGCGTTGTAGAGTTGGTTTGAAAGATCGAATGCAGTTCGGGCCGCTTGCTCCGTGATAATCTGGCTGTTCACGATTTCCTGCATTTTCTGAACCTGGATCAGGGCGTCCGACACCTCTTTAAAGGAGGTCAGGATGGTTTTCTGATAGGTGTAGAGCATTTGTTCTTTCTGTGCCTGGGTCTTTTTAACATTGGCTCTCAGCTTTCCTCCGCCGAAAATGGGTGCAATAAGGTTCCCCACGGCGTTATAGATCATGGTGGTTGGAACGAAAGCCGATCCGATATTTCCGGAGATGCTGAGGGAGGGGAGCATCATGGCGCGGGCAACTCCGATGTTGGCATTGGCGGCGATGAGGTTTTGTTCGGCCATAATGATATCGGGCCGGCGTGTGATCAGTTGAGATGGAATGCCGGGAGTTGTAATTTGTGGTGAATTGAGCTGATCGAGCATGGGCAATCCCCTGAGGATCGGTTTGGGAGAGGTGCCGAGGAGGGTATTCAGATAATCCTCCTTCATCCCGATAAGCATGGTAAGTCGCGGGATTTCGGTTTTTGCAATAGCCAGTTCCGCTTCAGCCTGGGCAACCACCAATCCGGAAGCAGTTCCCGCGATCAGTTTTGCACGAACCAGGTCGAGTGATTTCTGGCGGATGATGATATTATTCTCCGTAATCCTGACTTCATTGTCATACTCGAGCAGATCGAAATAAGCTGTAACGATCTCGTTAATGATCATGAGACGGACCGATTGCTGATAGGCTTCCTGTGCAAAGAGGTTGGCACGGGCAGCTTCTTTGGAACGGCGGAGTTTGCCCCACAGGTCTATTTCCCAACTGATACTGCCCGTCGCCTGAAGGTAGCCGTATTCAGTTGCATTTCCGTTTGAATTCGGGACCTGCTGGCGGGTCCATCCGCCGGAACCGTTGACATCGATTTGGGGCCATTGTTGCCCACGCTGGATTTTAAAGTTGGCCCTGGCCTCTTCGATCCGGGCAAAGGCAATACGCAGATCGGGATTGTTTTGCAGCCCGGTATTGACCAGTCTTTGCAGAACTGTGTCACGAAACAGACTGATCCATTGAACATCGGCAAGGCAATTGGTGTCGGTGGAGGGGGAAAACCGGTAGTTGTTCTCCTTCACAAAGGATTGCCGGGTGTATTTGGGACCCACCTTACAACCGGTGAACCCGCCCAGGATCAGTGCGAGGATCGCCGGGATGAAAAATTTCAAGTGTCTGGACAGCATATTTTTTCGGAATTTCAAAGTCATTTCTTTTTCCTGAATTTATTTTCGATCTTCTGAAAGGCAACATACAGGGCCGGAACCACCATAACCCCACAAACTGTTGCCATAAGCATACCTCCGAAAACCGAGGTTCCCAGTGCATGCCGGCTTGCCGCACCCGCTCCGGAGGCAGTCATGAGCGGAACAACACCCAGGATAAAAGCAAAAGAGGTCATGAGGATGGGTCGGAACCGGAGTTTAGCCCCTTCGATGGCGGAGTCGATCAACGGGTGGCCGGCATCGTGTTTTTGTTTGGCAAATTCTACGATCAGGATCGCATTCTTGGCCACGAGTCCGATGAGCATGATCAATCCGATCTGTGCGTAAATGTTATTTTGCAGTCCGCGGATCCATTGCAACCCGAAGGCCCCGAAAACACCGAAAGGTATGGCGAGCAACACCGGGATGGGGAGCAGCCAGCTTTCATATTTTGCGGCCAGCAGGAAAAAGACAAATATGAAACAGAGCGCAAAGATGTAAGGGGCTTGTCCGCCGGAAATCAGCTCCTCACGCGTCATTCCCGAATATTCGTAACCGAATCCATAGGGGAGGGTTTTTGAAGCAACCTCTTTGACGGCCTCGATTCCCTGACCGGTTGAATACCCGGGTGCAATGCCCATGGTAAAGTCGGCCGAGCTGTACAGGTTGAATCGTTTCACCACATCAGGGCCTTCGGTGTTGGTAATTGAGACCAGGGTCCCGAGCGGAACCATTTTGCCTCCGTTACTCCTGACATAAACGTTACTGATATCCTCCTTGTTGGCCCGGTAAATTGCGTCTGCCTGGATGATAACCCGGTACGACTTCCCGAATTTATTGAAATCATTGACATAATAGCTCCCAAAGAGTGATTGGAGTGTACTGTAAATGCTGTTGACCGGGACATCCATGGTCTTGGCTTTCTCTTTATCGACCGTCAACTGGTATTGCGGGATGTTAGTCCTGAAAGCTGAGAAAATGTTGCTGAACTCTTTACGTTTTGAGGCTTCCTGGTAAAATCCGGCAATGACGCCGGTCATCTTTTCGAGGCCGGCCCCTGATTTATCCTCCATCTGAAGTTCAAGCCCGCCGGTCTTACCCAATCCTGCAATAGCGGGTGCGTTGAAAGCCATACAGATACCTCCCGGGATATGGCTCATTTGGGCCTGGAGCTTTTGAATGAGCATCTCTACATGGAGATTTTTATCTTCACGTTCATTCCATGGTTTAAGCTTTACGAAGCACATACCGTTGGTGGTACTCACGGAGTTATCAAGGATCGAATAGCCTGGTATCATCGAATATGATTCGACTCCTTCAAGATTCTCGAGAAGCGCTTCAACCTGGCGGGAAACGGCATCGGTCTTCTGAAGTGAGTAAGCTCTCGGGGTATTGATGTTGATAAAGAAATATCCCTGGTCCTCGGAGGGTAAAAAGCCCGACGGTAAAAATTTCATGACGAAAACCATGAGCACCGCTACGATGGCCAGGAACATGATCGGGCGTGCAAGATGATGGGTGAAACCGGTGACGATCCGAAGGTATCCGCCGGTGGTTTTTTCAAAACCGCGGTCGAAGGCCCGGAAAAATTTTCCCAGCAATCCTTTTTTCTCGGTTTTCGGCTTAAGAAGGATCACGCAAAGGGGTGGTGTCAGGGTGAGGGCGAGCAACGCGGAAATGAGGATGGAGGAGATCAGGGTGAGTGCGAATTGTTTGTACATGACTCCGGTGGTACCGCCGAGGAATGAAACCGGGATAAACACGGCACAGAGCACCATGGTGATGGTCAGGATGGCACCGGTGATCTCTTTCATGGTGTGTTTGGTGGCTTCGAGGGAGGTAAGTTTTTCTGAATCGATCTTTTCCTGTACGGCCTCGAGAACCACGATGGCATCGTCGACCACAATACCGATTGCAAGTACCAGTGCAAAGAGGGTCAGCATGTTGATCGAGAATCCCAGAAAACTGAAAGCAGCAAGGGCGCCGATCAGGGATACCGGAACGGTAATGGCCGGTATGAGGGTAGCGCGCCAGTCCTGAAGGAAAATGAACACCACGATGAAAACGAGGACGAATGCCTCGAGGAGGGTTTTCAGCACCTCTTCTATGGATGCGGTCACAAATTCGACCGTGTCAAGTCCCTTTTCATAAGTGATCCCTGCGGGAAACTCCCGTGCAAGCTGCTGCATCGTCTCATCGCATTTTTGCCGTACCTGAACGGCATTGGAGCCGGGTGACTGGTAGACTCCGATCAGTGGGGCGGTTTTGCCATTAAAACGGCCATTGGCGTCATAGGTTTTCATCCCCAGCTCGATGCGTGCGATGTCACGCATCCGGACCAGCGAGCCGTCAGATTTGGCTTTAACGATTATATTTCCGAACTCCTTCTCATCGGTAAGCCGGCCCTGAACCTTCAGCATGATCGACATTTCCTGCCCTTTTGCTGCGGGTGATTTTCCGATCATACCGGCAGCGGCCTGAACATTCTGATCCTTGATGGCTGACTGAACATCCTGGGCAGTAATCCCGAGACCCGCCATTCTTTCAGGGTTGAGCCAGATCCGCATGGCATAATCATCGCCGCCGAACAGGTTTACGTCGCCAACTCCGTCGATTCGTTTTAGTACGTTGACGACGTTTATATTCAAATAATTTGAGAGAAACTTCGTGTCGTAAGCAGTGTCGTGTGAAACGAGGGCGTAAAGCAGCAGAATACTTGGTGATTTTTTCATGACGATGACCCCGCTTTGTGTGACTTCCTGGGGCAGCACATTCAAGGCACGCTGGGTGCGGTTCTGAACATTGACGGTCGCCATGTCGGGGTCAGTCCCAACCTCGAAATAGACCGTGATATTACACGATCCGTCGTTGGCGCACTGGGAAGTCATGTAGGTCATGTTATCCACTCCGTTGATCTGTTCCTCAAGCGGGACAGCGACCGTTTTCTGAACATCAACGGCATTCGCACCGGGATAATAGGCGGTTACCTGGATGGTTGGCGGTACAACATCCGGGTACTGTGAAATGGGTAAAACCAGCATGCTCAGAAGTCCGACCATGGTGATCATGATCGCGATGACCGATGACAGAATCGGCCTGGTTATAAAGGATTGGAGCATAGTTCGGGAATTTCTGTTTACGAATTGCGATTTTTGTTATCAGTTACCGGCAACCGGATGTAATGGAACCGTGAGTGTGTCGGGAACCAGAACCGGTTGGATTTTCATGCCTTCCTTGAACTTCTGAAATCCCTCAAGCATGATACGGTCGCCGGGTTTCAATCCGCGGAGGACAATATATTTGTTTCCAACTCCACGGCCCAGTAAGATGGGTTTGCGGTTGACGTTATTTCCCTTATCAACCACGAAAGCGAAAAACTTGCCCTGGATTTCCGATGCCGCACCCTGAGGGATCACGATACCCTGATCTTCCTGATAGAGTACCAGACTGATATTGGCAAAATTTCCCGGTTTAATCAATCCGGTTGGGTTTGGGAAAACCGCTCTGACTGCAATGGCGCCTGTTTGTGGATTTATCTGTCGGTCGATAAAATCAATTTTCCCGGTATGTTCGTACATCTGCTTATCTGAAAGGGCAAGGTAAACCTGAAGGATGTCATTTTCATTCTGAATCTGTTTTTTATGGATATCATAAAAACGCATGATTTTAAGGTAATCGTTTTCGTTCATCTGAAAATTTACATAAATCGGATCAACTGCTGAAATGGTGGATAAAAGGGTGGACTCCCCTTTGCCCACCAGATTCCCGGGTCTGACTTCACAGGCACCGATATAACCTGTGATCGGGGAGAGAATGGAAGTATAGGAGAGGTTGAGTTTGGCCTGTTCGAGGTTCGCCTTTGAACTTGAGACCAACGCACGGTCCTGCTGCTCTGTAGTAACTGCCTTGTCGTAATCGTTCTGGCTGATGGCATTGGTGGATAACAAGGGTTTCAGCCGGGCAACATCGAGCTTGGCTTTTTCCCAGGCAGCGATCTTGTTTTCCAGGTCGGCTTCTGCAAATTTCACATCGTTAAGGTATTCGTCAGGTTCGATAGTAAACAACAATTGTCCTTTTTTAACGATGGAGCCTTCTTCGAAGGACCAGTTTTTCAGGTAACCGGCTACGCGGGCACGGATCTCAACCGTTGGAATGCCCACGGCCTGCCCGACCATTTGGAGAAAAACGGGAACCTTGGTCCCTTTAATTTCCATGACCTTGAAGGAGGGTAGTTTCTCCTGATTTTCTTTCTTTGATTTACAGGAAGGAATCACGACGGTAAGACAACATAAAACTACCACCGCGGAAATGATCATTTTTGTGAATCGGTACATATGGAAAAATTTACAGTTATTGATTATTTTATTCCCAGTCAAATATAAATAAAAAGTACACATTTGATAATTGATCTAAAAAATAATAAAGACCAAAAAATATTTACGGTTGACAAGATTTACGATTTACGAATGCGGAATGTATTTCGGATGGTTTCAGGATTATTTCTTAATTTTGTTGCGGTTATCAGCGCTTTGTGTTGGAACAACCACACGGCTGTGAATTACAGCCAGATTCATTGACCCCTTAAAAAATTGAACTATGGCATTCAATCTGAGAAACAGGAATTTTTTAAAGTTGCTTGATTTTACCCCGGAGGAGATCAGGTTTTTATTAAATCTGGCTATTGATTTGAAAAAGGCAAAATATGCCGGTACGGAACAGCCCAGACTTCAAGGCAGGAATATTGCCCTGATTTTTGAAAAGGCCTCTACGCGGACACGTTGTGCTTTTGAAACGGCTGCTTTCGACCAGGGAGCGCGGGTGACTTACCTTGGACCGGAAGGCTCGCATATCGGAAAGAAAGAGACCATGAAAGATACGGCAAGGGTACTTGGAAGAATGTACGATGGTATTGAGTACCGTGGATTTGGACAGTCAATCGTGGAGGAACTTGGGAAATATGCAGGCGTACCTGTTTGGAATGGTCTGACCAATGAGTTTCATCCCACCCAGATTTTAGCAGACTTCATGACCATGATGGAGCACTCGGACAAACCGTTGCACCAGGTTTCGTTCGTCTATTGCGGGGATGCACGCAACAATATGGGAAATTCGCTGATGGTAGGAGCCTCCAAAATGGGCATGGATTTTCGTGCCTGTGCACCAAAAAAATATTGGCCCGATCAGGAATTGGTCGACAAATGCCGTGAGATCGCAAAGACGACCGGGGCCAAAATAACCCTTACCGAAAATGTTGAAGAAGGAGTAAAGGGCGTCGATTTTGTTTATACGGATGTTTGGTTGTCGATGGGAGAGGCCAAGGAACTTTGGGATGAGCGTATCCGGGAGATGCTTCCTTACCAGGTAAATGGTTCCTTGATGCGGAAGACGGGAAATCCCAAGGTGAAGTTTATGCACTGTCTGCCTGCCTTCCATAACAAAGATACAGAAGTAGGCCTCGACATCTTTAAAAAGTACGGTCTCGACGGGCTTGAGGTTACGGAAGAGGTATTTGAATCGCCTGCTTCCATTGTTTTTGATGAGGCTGAAAACCGGTTGCATACCATCAAAGCAGTGATGGTCGCGACTCTGGGATGTTAAGATCCGGTCGGGTAATTACAGCGCGATTACCTTTCCATTCTCGCACAGCAGGGTAGGAGCCGGGTATTTTTCGAAAAAGGTGTAGTTATGGGTGGCTACCACCACGGCTCGTCCCGTACGGGAGATATCCATCAGAAGACTGATAATTCCTTCAGAACTTTCAGGGTCGAGGTTGCCGGTGGGCTCATCCGCGAGGATCACTTCAGGGTCGTTGACCAGGGCACGGGCAATAGCTACCCGCTGCTGTTCACCACCCGAAAGCTGATGCGGCATCTTCGTGCCTTTATTCCCAAGATTTACTTTAGCCAGAACCTCGAGCAACCTCTTTTGCATCTGCCGTTTATCTTTCCAACCGGTGGCCCGCATGACGAAAAAGAGGTTTTCGTTCACCGAACGGTCCATCAGGAGTTGGAAGTCCTGAAAAATAATCCCCAGTTTCCTGCGCAACATGGGAATATCGGTACGGCGGATCATCCTGAGATCAAAGCCTGCAACCCGGGCAGTACCTATGCGAACCGGCAACTCTGAATAGATGGTTTTCAAAAGGCTGCTCTTACCGCTGCCTGTCTTTCCGATCAGATACAGAAACTCGCCCTTGCTGATCGTCAGGTTGACATTACTAAGGATCAGATTTTCGTTCTGGTAAACTGACAACCGGTCAAGTTCAATGATTCTGTGCGTGTTCATCCGGATTAAAGATCAATACCGACAAAAATAAGTAATTGGTTGGAAAATTCCTGCATTACCGGCAATTAAATGCACCGGGCAACTGGTCATGACCGGCTACAATTCAAGTTTACGTATTTTCCCGTATTCAAGATCCTTCGCAATCCTGAGAATCTCGTCCTGCCTCTCAAGCAGTTTACAACGCGACAACGCCGTTTTCGGGTTGCTGATCTTGAAATACGCGATCAGAGTGAAATTTTCATCCCGGATCTGGATATAATCGGGAATTTTCTGGGTTCCCTGGATTTTAAGGATATACATTAGGCAGCGATAAAGATCAAGGATCAAGGATCAAAGATCAAAAAGTGTTTCAGAGTTTCAGGGTTTCAGAGTTTCAAGGTTTCAGGGTTTCAGAGTTTCAGGGTTTCAGGGTTTCAGAGTTTAAGGGTTTCAGGGTTTCAGAGTTCAAATCAGGCAATAGGCAATAGAGAAAAAAGCAATAATTTGAAATTTTCACATTCTCAAATTCTCTAATTTTCAAATTTTCAATCGTAAATCAATTAGCACATTAGCACATCAGCACATTCTCAAATCTTCAAATCCTCAAATCGTTTTCCGTTTTCCGTTTTCAATTGTCAATTGTCCATTGTCAATCGTCCATTCTTGTCCGCTCTTCGTCCAACTATTTTACTTTCTCAGGTAACAATACGCCTTCAAGCTTACGATAATCAGGTTCATCCTTCAGAGAGATAAAATCAATTTTCAAATCGTCGACATAGAATGGGTACAGTAGTGATGGATTAAAGAAATAGACCTTGACGGTAGCTGATGGTGGCAGTTCACGGGGAACGTACCAGGCGCAGGCGACGGGTATCCATTTTCCGACAGGAACAAATTTTTCGAGGATGAATTGGTTGTAGCTCCGGCTTACTCCGTCCACCTGATAATCTACCACCAGTGTGGCATCGGTGACCTCTTTTGGCGTGAGCGCCTGCGCCCGGATCCGGATAAGACGGTTGTTACTTGCAAACAGCGAATCCATGCGGGTTTCAAGCCCAACGCTATAGGGTATTTTTTTATCAGTCATGGATGACCGGTTTCCTGAGAATTTTTCCGAATCCGTAAAGGTCTGCACGTTCATCCATGCACTACCCTGATCCACTTCCATATTATTGAACCTGGAAATGATGGAATGGATACTCTCCTCCGGAATGTACACCCTGGCTTTTTGCCGGAAGGTGAAGAACGAATCCCGATAGATTTCACCCGTTATGTTATAAGGTGGAAAAATCCACCGGGTGTGCTGGTAAAACTGCATAAGATTCAGCGAGACCAACAGAAAGAGAAGCACGGTCAGCGAAATTGTGAGGATTTTTTTGGGGATCGATCTGAGCAGGAAAAGTAACAGCAAAGCAATCACCACGTAAAGGTCAATAAAAACCCGTTGTCCGCATTTGGAGGCATAATTCCAGACCCACCAGCACGAGGCCACGTAAATGAAGATCAGGAGAAATCCGGTGAGCCAGTAAAAGCGTAAACGGTTTTCTCGGAAAACTCCGATCAGTCCGAAAATCGAGAGGAAAGCTACCGGGGTATAGAGAAACCAACCGCGGTTAAAACTGAAGAGGATGGAGAAGAAATGGGGTTTCAGGAGGTGTAGTTTTTCACTGCCGTAAGTATAAACGATGAACTTTCCCGTTTGCAGGTACCAGAGGATCACCGGAACCAGCAGGAGGATCGTAACCTGTACGATCCCCCGGATCAGCGCCCACCGGTCGGCTGCCACACGACGGAAGGATCCGGTGAAAGTTTCCCGGTCGCCGGC
>JAQWBQ010000047.1 GCA_028706295.1 Bacteroidales bacterium | reverse complement strand
ATCCTTGTTTGTTGAAAACTTTTTAGCACACAGATGCAATTCTTCATAAAAACTGGCCTGGTTTGCTCCGGAATTACTGGCCTACTTTACTCCGGAATCACTGGCCTACTATAGTCCAGAATAGTCAGAAGAGAGATGATTTGATCGAAGAAACGCATGATGTTCTTGTAAAAAGAATCAGAACCGGAATCGGAAAAAATCCTGCACCATCGGTTGGCATTGTGGACAGCCAAAGCGTTAAGACATGTAATCTTTGCGAAGGTGACATTGGATATGATGGAGGTAAAAAGATCAAAGGAAGAAAACGCCACATTGTGGTCGATACGTTGGGCTTGGTTATGATTATCGTTATTCATGCTGCAAATATTCATGATAGCGTTGGAGCAAGACAAGTGATGCGGTCTTTGAAGGATAAGTATCTCACTGGAATTGTGAAAATCTTTGCCGATGGAGGTTATATGGGTGAATTGATCGAATGGGCGCGGATTCAATTTCAATGGACGTTGGAAATTGTGAAAAGAAATGAGGAACATACGTTTAAGGTCTTGCCCAAACGATGGATTGTAGAACGAACTTTTGCCTGGCTTTCTTTTCATCGAAGAATGTCCAAAGATTATGAAAGGTTACCCGAATCTGGTTTGGCATTTATCCAGTTATCCATGATTCGGCTTATGGTTAATAGAATCTCTAAATGAATTTTAAACAGTCTCTTAGATTATAAGGAAATCAATTTTCAAATAAACCGAATTTCTTCATGTGTGGAATCATAGGTGTCGCTTCGCAAGTGCCCATTATCAACCGTGACTGGATTCGTGATGGGTGTTATGCCATGAATCATCGCGGACCTGATGATTCAGGTGAATGGTGGTCTGATGATAATCGGGTGGGGTTGGCGCACCGTCGGCTTTCTATTATTGACCTCTCTGCCACTGGACATCAACCAATGAGTGATGCTTCGGGATCACTAACCATTGTGTTTAACGGTGAGATTTATAACTACATGAAAATACGTGAAGAACTGGCCCTAAAAGGCATGGTATTTCGCTCGCAGTCGGATACAGAGGTAATTCTTGGGGCCTATCGAGAATGGGGTACTGATTGTCTTTCACACTTTAATGGCACTTTTGCATTTGGACTTTACGATGAAGAGAGGAATACGGTTTTTTTAGCTCGCGACCGCGCGGGAGAAAAACCACTATTTTATCATCATAACAAAAACATTCTGCGATTTGCATCAGAACTTAAGGGGCTGATGGCAGACCCTACACTTCCACGTCACATAGATTCCATATCTTTTGATTGCTATCTGGCGATGGGATATGTTCCTGGTGAAAGATGTATCCTTAAGGGGTTTAACAAACTCCCACCAGCACATGCTATGCAGTTTAGCCTGCGAAGTGGGGAAGTGAAGGTATGGAACTATTGGAAGCTGCCAGAACTGAATCCATTTTTTCAAAAGACCAAGGTGGGTGAATCCTTGCTGCTCGATGATTTGGAGAAATTGCTGGAAGACGCAGTACGATTTCAATTAGTAGCTGATGTCCCTGTTGGAATACTGCTGAGCGGAGGGTTGGATTCCAGCTTGGTAACTGCAATGGCGACGCGCTCCTCAAGTAAAGTGAAGACTTTCACGATCTGCTTTCCCGGAAATGATAAAATGGATGAAACATATCATGCGCGAAAGATAGCAAAGCACTTCGGTACTGACCATGTGGAAATGGATGTTCAGCCAATGTCGGCTGAAATACTTCCACGACTTGCTCAACAGTTTGACGAACCAATCGTGGATTCTTCAATGATCCCGACCTTTTTAATTAGTCAAATAATAAGACAAAATTGTAAGGTGGCCTTGGGGGGCGATGGAGGTGATGAGCTTTTTGGTGGATATTTTCATCATAGTCGATTGTTGTGGATGAAGAATTACTTAGGGCGGATTCCTCAACCAGTACGTCAAGCATTTTCTCATGCTGCAATGCGCTTTTTGCCAGTCGGTTTTAAGGGACTTAATTGGATGAAGGGTGTTGGTACAGATTTAGAAAATGGCTTGCCACTGATTGCCTCTTACTTTGATGCTCCGACTCGCATGCGGATGGTTGATTGGCAAACGTGTTTGAGTATTTCTGCCGATACCGTTATCGAAGAACTTGTACCAAAGAACTCAGATCTATTGCAACGTGCTACTCGAATGGATTTTTCTAACTATATGGCGGAGGACATACTCGTAAAGTTGGATCGCTCTAGTATGCTCAATTCTCTCGAGGTCCGTGCACCTTTGCTTGATTTTCGTTTGATCGAATTTGCTTTTTGCAAAGTACCCTCACACCTAAAAGCGACATCTCATAATAAAAAGATTTTACTTAAAAGATTAGCTGCTCGTGTTCTGCCAAAGGATTTTGATTGTCAACGCAAACAAGGCTTTTCAATTCCGCTTAATGACTGGCTAAAAGTAGGGGAGTTTCGTGAGTTGTTTCATGATGTTCTATTGGATACATCAAGTATTTTTGATCAACGAATTGTGAGGAGCTTGATAAAAGGGCAGAATTTTGGTTTTAATAATGGCGAGCGGCTTTTTGCACTGGTGTTGTTTGAACTTTGGCGTCGGGCATATTGTGTGTCTCTGTAATCAAAGGAAAGTAAAAACATGAAGATTGAATTACTTGAAATGCTGTGTTGCCCGAAAAGTGGGCAGAACTTGCATGTTGAACATACTGAAAAAAACCAGCTTTCCCTTAAATCAGGTTTGCTTATTTCAGAGGATGGACGGAATAGTTACCCAATTCTGAACGGCATACCACGCTTTGTCCCAATGTCCAATTATGCCGATAATTTTGGCATTCAATGGAATCGCTTTCGCCAGACACAATTGGATAGTTATTCTGGTCATCCGATTTCTGCGAATCGTTTTTGGAATGCAACTGGCTGGTTGTCAGACGAATTGAAAGATCAATGGGTACTTGATGTGGGTTGTGGTGCAGGGCGTTTTGCCGAGGTAGCATTAAACTCTGGGGCTAAGGTGATAGCACTTGATTACTCCAGTGCAGTTGATGCTTGCTATGCCAACCTTAACCATCACCCCAATCTGTATGTGGTGCAAGGGGATATCTATTCGTTGCCTTTCGCGATCGAGAGGTTTTCTTTTGTTTATTCCTTGGGAGTATTGCAGCATACCCCGGATGTAGCAAAGGCATTTGCAGCACTTCCTCCAATGGTTAAGGCCGGGGGCAAATTGTGCATTGATTTTTACTGGAAGCGCTTGAGAACAATGCTAAATACAAAGTATTTGTTAAGGCCAATTACCAAACGCGTTCCAAAGTGTAAGTTGTTTAATTATTTAGAGAGAACTGTGCCAGTTTTGCTAATAATTAGTCAGGGTATAGGTACTATTCCAATAATAGGAAGAATACTAAAACGTATTGTGCCAGTTGCAGATTATACAGGCATCTATCCTTTGTCCAGTCAGCAGTTAAAAGAATGGGCCCTATTAGATACATTCGATATGATGGCTCCTGAGTATGATAACCCACAGACAATAAAAACTATTCTACGATGGATGAATGATGCGGGGCTTGATGAAATTCAGGTTTTACATGAAGGGCATCTTGTTGGTCGAGGTCGTAAATTGAAAAAAATCAGAACAAAGGAAACATAAATTTTACGAATATCGAAAAATATTCGTGTAATCACTTAAAGATCAATATAATAATATCGATTACACATGATCTTGGGGATTAATGCGTCCAATCTTCGTGCTGGTGGTGGCGTAACGCATCTGGTAGAGATATTGAGAGTGTCAGAACCTCGTTCCTATGGTTTTGAGAAGGTTATTGTGTGGGGCGGGGAGGAAACACTTTCTAAGGTCACCGAACGGGATTGGCTGCATAAGATTCATGATCCATTGTTGGATCGAAGCTTTATTTATCGATTGTTTTGGCAAACTTTCAGATTAAAGAAACTTGCTAAACAATCCGGATGTGATATATTATTTGTTCCTGGCGGTTCCAATGCAAGCAGGTTCAAACCGGTTGTAACGATGAGTCGAAATATGCTGCCTTTTGAATGGCGTGAAATGAGGCGCTTTGGATGGTCATTATTCACAGTAAAGCTATTGCTCCTACGTGTTATACAAAGCCATACGTTTCGAAATGCAAATGGTGTCATTTTTCTCACTAAGTATGCGCGAAATAGGGTCTTGAATGTAACAGGCTCATTGCGCGGTAAAAGCATGATCATCCCGCATGGCATCAACCCTCGTTTTTTTCGTTTGCCACGAAGACAACGACTATGTAAAGAATTTATTGAAACAGAACCCTGCCGGGTACTTTATGTGTCTATTGTTGATGCTTACAAACATCAGACGGAGGTTGCTATAGCCGTTGCTAGATTACGATCGGAAGGCGTTTTTATTGTTCTTGAATTAATTGGCCCATCTGCAAAGGGTATAAATCGTTTGAACAAAACCTTGAGTCAGATTGATCCTAAAAGTAGTTTTATTAAATACAGAGGTTCAGTTCCATACGAAAAGCTTGATGAGTTCTATGATAATGTAGATATCAGTGTATTTGCATCTAGTTGCGAGAACATGCCTAATATACTTTTAGAATGCATGGCTGCTGGACTACCAATGGCCTGTTCATCTATGGGACCTATGCCTGAAATTTTGGGTGATGCTGGCGTCTATTTTAACCCCGAAGACGCAAATGAGATTGCACTCGCCTTATATAAGCTGATTGATTCCCCCAGTTTGCGAGAACAATCAGCTTTAACAGCATATCTACGTGCACAACAGTACTCATGGGAACGATGTGCCGATGGAACTTTTGGATTTTTAGCCGACATTGCTCAAATATAAACAAAAACATGAAAGACATATTAAAAAATAAAACATTGCTTATTACTGGTGGCACAGGTTCCTTTGGTAATGTGGTGCTGCAAAAGTTTCTATACTCGAAAATTCAGGAGATCCGGATATTTAGCCGCGATGAGAAGAAACAGGATGACATGCGGCAGCAGTATCAAAATGAAAAAATAAAATATTACATTGGCGATGTGCGCGACAAGCGCAGCATCGATGCAGCCATGAAGGGGGTGAATTTCGTTTTTCATGCAGCGGCCCTCAAACAGGTTCCATCCTGTGAATTCTTCCCGATGGAGGCAGTACGCACTAATGTGATTGGTTGTGAAAATGTACTTGACAGCGCCCTGGAGCAGGGTGTTAGAAATGTGATCGTGCTCAGCACCGATAAAGCCGTTTACCCGATCAACGCCATGGGGATGACCAAAGCCCTTAGCGAGAAGGTGATGATCGCCAAATCGCGCAACCTGAACGGAACCGGAACAGTGTTTTGTGGTACGCGGTATGGCAATGTGATGGCTTCGAGGGGCTCGGTCATCCCCTTGCTGGTCGACCAGATTAAAAGTGGCAGGTCGCTGACTATCACTGATCCTCATATGACCCGTTTTATGATGACCCTCGAGGAGGCCCTGGATCTTGTTCTTTTTGCCTTTGAACAGGGCTCGAATGGCGACATTTTTGTTCAGAAGGCACCTGCTGCAACCTTGGAAGTGTTAGCCAAAGCCTTGCTTAAACTTTACAACGCAACGAATCCCATCCAGATCATCGGAACCCGCCATGGCGAGAAATTGTACGAAACATTGGTGAACCGCGAAGAGATGGTTAAAGCGATCGACATGGGCAGTTACTACCGGATCCCTGCCGATACCCGCGACCTGAACTACGGAAAATATTTCACCGAGGGGCAGCAGAAGATGGATGCGATCGCCGATTACACCTCACACAACACCCATTTGCTGACCCTGGAGGAGACGAAGCAGCTTTTATTAAAACTGGCATTCATTCGCAAGGATGTGCTGCAAGAAACGTCCGGGAATGATTAAAGTCGGGATTACCGGTGAACCGGGGTTTATCGGCACACATCTGCGCAACACACTTGGCCTGTATCAGGATGAATTTGAATTGATATCCTTCAGGGACGAGTTTTTTAATGATGATATGCAACTCACCGGGTTTGTGGCATCCTGCGATGTAATTGTCCACCTGGCCGCCATGAACCGTCATGGCGATCCACAGGTGATCTACGACACCAATATCCGGCTTGTTAAAAGGCTGATTTGGACGCTCGATCAAACCCAAAGCAAGGCCCATGTGCTGGTCTCCTCTTCCATTCAGGAAGATATTGACAACCCCTATGGCAGGTCAAAAAAGGAGGGAAGAGAATTATTAGCTAATTGGGCTGAAAAAAACGGGTCTTTGTTTACCGGTTTTGTTTTCCCCAACATTTTCGGACCCTTTGGCAATCCATACTATAATTCTTTTATCGCCACTTTTTGTCATCAGCTCACCCATGGGGAAATTCCAGCCATTGAAATTGATAAAAAGGTTCCATTGCTCTACGTAGGAGAGGCGGTTAGAAAAATTATCGACGCAATCAGAGGCAAACAAAACATCCGGGAATATCGCATTGCCTATTCCACCGAAAGTAAAGTCACAGAAATCCTGGAACTACTGAAATCATTCAAATCGGTCTATGCAGAACAAGGGATCATCCCGGAGTTCAACAGCGCCTTTGAAACCAATTTATTCAACACCTTCCGGTGTTACATGGACATCAAAAACCATTACCCGGTCAGATATGTCCAACACCAAGATAACCGGGGTGATTTTATGGAAATAATCAAACAGAACGGAGGCCAGGTCAGTTTTTCAACCACAAGGCCTGGCATTACCCGTGGGAACCATTATCATACCCGCAAGATCGAGCGCTTTTCCGTTATCAGAGGCAAAGCCCTGATCCGGCTTCGGCGCATCGGGACAAGTGAGGTTTTCGAATTCCATCTATCAGGCGACGAACCAGCCTATGTTGACATGCCCATCTGGTACACCCACAACATCACCAACATCGGCGAAGATGATCTCTACACCATCTTCTGGATCAATGAATTCTTCAATCCTGGCGATCCAGATACATACACAGAAATTGTATGATAATCAATCTGTTATTTAGACCTGAACTGGAGTGAAGGCTCGCCCGATAGAGACAATTTACAAGCAATCATTTGTACCCTAAATACGTAAGCATGTTCGTGAGTAAACCTGAAACCAATGAATCCAAAATCTTCCCTTAAAGTAATGACCATCGTGGGTACTCGACCTGAAATAATCAGGCTGTCACGTACCATGTCTTTGCTTGATCAGTTCTTTAACCAGGTCATTGTTCACACGGGGCAGAATTATGATTACGAGCTCAACGAGATTTTCTGGAATGAACTGGAACTGCGTAAACCCGATTATTTTCTTGGAATAGACATCACATCATTAGGCGCTGCAGTTGGTGACATTATCCGGAAATCGGAGGAGGTGCTCAAAAAGGAGATGCCCGATGCCATGCTGGTGCTGGGCGATACCAATTCCTGTCTTGCCGCCTATATGGCAAAAAGAATGCACATCCCGGTATTTCACATGGAGGCAGGGAACCGCAGCTTTGATTTCAATGTGCCGGAAGAAATAAACAGAAGGATCATTGATCACCTGGCCGATTTTAACCTGGTATATACGGAACATGCCCGCCGCCACCTTATTTCAGAAGGACTGCCGCACCGCCGCATTTACCTCACCGGCAGCCCCATGAAAGAAGTCCTTGATTATTACATGCCAAAAATTAAACAATCCAACTCCCTTGTTAAATTGAAACTTGAAACCAGAAACTATTTTCTCGTTTCAACACACCGGGAAGAAAACGTGGACAATCCGATAAATCTGCATAGCATTATTGAAATTCTGAATTCGCTTGCCAGGGAGTATAACCTGCCGGTCATAGTTTCGACTCATCCCCGAACCCGTAAGCGAATCGAAGCATTGCATGATGTGATAATAGATAATCGCATTCAATGGCTGAAACCCTTTGGTTTTCTGGATTATGTATTTTTACAGATGAATGCTTTATGCGCCATCAGCGACAGCGGAACTATCAGTGAGGAATCGGCCATGCTCTCCTTCCCGGCCATCTCGCTCCGACAATCGATGGAACGCCCCGAAGCGCAGGATGCGGGCACCATTATCCTCACAGGGTTTGCGTCGCAGCATGTATTGGATGCAGTTCGCCTGTCCACAGAAGAACACCGTACACGGAAATATGAATATATCGCCCCTGACTACACCATCACCGATACAAGCTGGAGAGTGCTGAAGCTGATCATGGGAAACACCGGCCTCAGCAACCTCTGGCACGGAATCAATCAAAAATAGGTGTTTGTATTTTGCTCATTGAAAATCAGATAATAACAATCAACTCTAAAACCCTAGAGCCTTGAATTGCGAAGCAATAACGAACACCCGAAACAAATTAATATGATCGTAAGAAAACTCTGAAACTTTGAAAATCCTCGTCGTATGCGATCATTTTTATCCTGAAGAATTTTTGATCAATGACTTGGTGCAGGAGTGGGTTCAAATGGGTCATGAGGTTCATGCACTCACCCAGAACCCGGCTTACCCCTTCGGAGTAGTATATAAAGGATACCGGAACCGGATATTTCAAACCACGCATTGGGGAGCTTTAAAGATCTACCGGGTTTACACCGTTCAGAAATTCCACCAAAGGGTGCTCCGTAAAATATTAAACTACCTGAGTTTTCCGATACTAGGATCCTACCGGGCCATAACGATCGGCCGGAAGTACGACCGAATCTTCGTTTACCAGGTTGGTCCGCTCACCCAGGCCATCCCGGCCCTGGTCGCACATAAGTTATACTGTAAAAGGATAGTGCTGTGGTCGTTCGATATCTGGCCCGACACGGTCTTTGCTTATGGATTTAAACGGACCAAATTGAGTTCTTGGCTGTTAACCCGCCTTATAAAATCGATTTACAAAAATTGTCAGTCAATTTTAATACCATCGGAAGGTTTTAAACAGATCTATCAAAAATATACGGAATTACCCAAGTTGAAATACACACCAGCCTGGTGTATTCAACATGAAAGACCGGAACGATCCGGTTTTTTATTTCAGGGGACAACGAACTTTACCTTTGCCGGGAATGTGGGTAAAGTTCAGAATCTAACCAATGTAATTCTTGGATTTCATCAGGCTTTAGAATCAAAAATTAATTTATCAATCAGTAATATCAGGCTAAATATTATTGGAGATGGTTCATTCCTGGAAGATTTGAAAAAACTCGTTCAGTCGAAGGCAATCCCCAATGTGATTTTCTGGGGCAGGCAGCCTCAGGCCGACATGGCGAAATATTACGAAGCCAGCGATTTTCTGATCATTTCCCTTGATCCCGATCCGGTGTATGACCTTTATATTCCTGCCAAGTTCCAATCGTACCTTCAAACCGGTAAACCCATTCTAAGTATTATGAATGGCCAAGTGCCCAATTTGATCCGCACCCACGACATCGGGTTGACGGCTGTCCCCGATAATCTGAATGACATTGCCGATAAGTTCATCCAGTGTACCCGGTTATCAGCAGACCGTCTTAACACCATCAGAAGCAATGCCATCAAATTGTTGAATGAAAACTTTGACCGTTCGAAGATCATCGCTCAGATTACGAAGGAGGTAATGATGGATTTTAAATAAATCTTGTGGACATCGCAGTGTCAGCATCATGGCGCAATGTTGTTACAGTAACTACCCTCAATCCCATTGAATTTTTATCTTTGAACTGTGAACTTTGAGCCTTTTGTATATCCCCTGATCATTTTCCTGCTGATCAACCTCTATTTCCTTGTCGCAGAACGGTACGGAGTAGTGGATCGGCCCAACGACCGCAGTTCGCACGACAGGTTGGTGTTGCGCGGGGGTGGGATCATCCTCCCGGCAGGTATCGCCCTCTGGTTCTTTTGGTCGGGCTTTCAGTATCCGTGGTTCTTCATGGGATTGATGATCGTCAGCCTGTTCAGCTTTCTCGACGACCTTTCCGGAGTGCGCTTCTGGATCAGGCTGTTGGTGCATTTCACCGCAGTAGCTTTGCTCTTATACCAGCTGGAATATGTTACCCTGGCTGCCTGGATCTGGATCATCGCGCTCATCGTGGCTACCGGTGCCATCAACGCCTTCAACTTTATGGACGGGATCAACGGTATCACTGCGGGGGACGGAATCTCTGTCTTAGCTGGTTTCTGGCTCTTGAATACGATCCAGGTTCCGTTTATTGGCAATGGCCTGTTGTATGCTACTACGATTGCACTTTTGATCTTTGCCTTCTACAATTTCAGACCCCGGGCCCGCTGCTTTGCCGGTGATGTGGGATCGGTATCGCTCTCCTATATCCTCGTTTTTTTGCTTGGCAAACTCATCATCACCACCGGGAACCCTCTTTACCTTATGTTTTTCTGCCTTTACGGGCTCGACACCTTCATGACCATCTGCACCCGGCTTGTCCACCATGAGAATGTTTTCAATGCACACCGGCAACACCTCTACCAGCGATTGGCCAACGAAGGCCAAATCCCCCACCTTATCGTATCGTCAGGGTACACCCTCGTTCAATTGATGATCAACCTCACAGTCATTACAGCAGCCCGCTATCTTTCCCTCCCCGGCCAAATCCTGGTCAGCGCCCTCATCCTCCTGGTTCTCACTTATGTTTATCTCCGGCTCAAGAGCAAATATTTAGTGAAAAAATTGACTGATTGACTGAATGACTGATTGAATTTTGAAATTTGATCTTTGAACTTTGATCCTTGAACCTCTTTTCAACTTTCCCATATCCTAAAACTTTTTCTGAATTCAAAGGCCATGTTGCCGAATGGTTGCTGATCTTCACCTGTTTCGGTTATCCCCTGCAGGCTATGATGATTCTCTATTCCGGATACGACTCCACCCCGGTCAATATTCTGTTCAGGGCAGGATACCTATTCATAAGCCTCTGCCTGGTTATATTTGGAATTATTTCGACTCTTAAGCAGGGAAGACACACGTTACGGCTGAACCTCCCGCTCGTTGCATTTTTAATTTTCTGGTTCGTATACGGGTTCCGGTTGGTATACGACCTCGAATGGAAAGAGTGGAAACTGCTCGAATATCACAAATATTACGTCTATGCCTGGGCGTTTGGAAGCTCGCTGATCCCTGCGCTGGCTATCCTGATGAATGGCCGGTTCATGGTGGCCGAACGGTTGACAAAGCGCATCTTCTGGTTTTTTATGGCCTCGGTCATGGCCCTCGCTGGGTACTTGGTTTTTTTTTCAGGTTTGGCCTTCAATGAGCTGCTGACCAGCCATTATGAACTATTTCTTTCAGGAAAATTGATTGATGTTGAACGGCTTCCCGTCGAATTAAAACGTGCCAGCGGCGTTCTAATCAACAGCATCACTCTGTCATTTTACGGTGCACTAATGGGAGTAATGGCAACCGCCTGGTTCCTTTTTTACCAGCGCAGAATCTCGATCTGGTACACCTTTGTTTTGGTGGTGGCTTTGATTGCCGCTATTTTTTTACTTATCGTTGGCGCCTCCCGCGGACCGCTCCTGATGTTCCTTTTCTTAACAATATCAGTAATATTGGTTTCAATCGGATACTTCTTGTTTTGTTTTACCCGTTTTATCTTTACTGCGATTCGTAAATATCTTGACAATGTTCAGTGCCGGTGCGATGTGAGATTTTCATTAGTACCGATCCTCTATAAGTGGATGATGTTGCTCACTGGTCTCCTGATGATCTTCACAGCATATCGTTATAGCCGGGATAAGATCAGTATTAATACGGATCAGCTTGCCATGAAACAGCGGTTTATGCAGATGGTGGAATACGATAATGATTATAATTCCACCATCCGGATCGACATGTGGAAAAGCGCGTTGCATCAGTTCAAAACCAACCCGGTTTTCGGCGACTCCTTTATCAACAACGTCGGGATGCATTACACCCACAATATCTTTATGGATGTGTTGATGTCGGTGGGGGTGGTGGGTTCAATCCCTTTCATCATCTATCTGTTGGCGCCTTTTGTTTATTTCATCCGGCTACCCTCTGAACGAAAACGATCGGTATCGGTGCTCTTTGTGATATTCCTCGCCTTCCTGATGCTCTATATGACCTCCGGGGGATTGTTCACCGCCGCCGAGTTCTGGATCCTCTCAGCGGCAGTAATCGGGTTAAGCCAGAAGTACTTGTTGAACGAAGAGCGGACAAATTGATTTACGATTGAAATTGATTTACGATTGACAAGATTTACGATTTACGATTGAACACTGCAACCCTGAAACGCTGGGCACTTCGACAGGCTCAGTGCCCTGAAACGCAAAACGCGAAACCCGAAACGCTTTCAGTCCTATTGTTTCAGTATTTATTTTCTCTTTTCAGCCAAATACAGAAGTAAAAACATGCCAAAACCGGAATTATAAACTTGCCAATTCGGAAAAATAGTCCGATATTTGCAATCCGGCAGTAGTTGTTTGAAATGAGCATAAAAACATATATATCAAGATTATGCGATGCCGATTTGCAATTTGCTCTGCAATCGTCGGGGGCGGTGCTCATTGAAGGAGCAAAATGGTGTGGTAAAACCAGCACGGCAAGCAATGCTTCACGCAGCGTCTTGCTTATGCAAGACCCCGACAATTCGGGTACCTATCTGGCTATGGCAGATACATCACCCTCCTTGCTTCTCAAGGGAGAGACACCACGTCTGATCGATGAGTGGCAAATGGCTCCTGTTTTATGGGATGCCGTTCGGTTCGAAGTTGACAAAAGAGCCGAAACCGGCCAGTTTATTTTGACAGGCTCGGCCGTACCCTCCGATAATATGACTGCGCATACCGGTACCGGTCGAATTTCACGCATTTTGATGCGTCCAATGAGCCTTTTTGAGTCTTCAGAATCAAACGGGGCCGTATCCTTGCGCGCATTGTTCGATGGAAATCCGGAGGTAGGTGCGCTATCGGATTTAAGCATCGAAAGAATTGCTTTCTCTCTGTGTAGGGGAGGCTGGCCGGCAAGTGTCAAACTGCAGGGCGCTCCTGCTTTACGAATGGCAAGGGATTACGTGGAAGCGGTTATAAACTTCGATGTGTCGCGTGTTGACAACGTTGAGAAAAATCCGGGCAGGGTCCGTTTGTTGTTGCAATCATTGGCACGTAACATTGCCACACCGGCTTCATATCAAACCATAAAAGCCGATATAGAAGCAACTGACATAACCATTTCCGACAAAACCATCAGTTCATACCTCAATGCACTGCGAAGAATTTTTGTTGTCGAAGATTTGCCGGCCTGGTCTCCCTCGTTACGTTCAAAAACAGCCATCCGGACTTCGGCAAAAAGGCATTTTGTTGATCCATCGATTGCCACAGCAGCGCTGCGCACAAATCCCGAAGGTATTTTAAAGGACTTTCAGTACTTTGGATTACTGTTCGAAGCCTTGTGTACCCGCGACATCCGGGTGTATGCAGAAACAATCGATGGAGACGTGTTTCATTACCGCGATAAAAGCGGATTGGAGTCCGACCTGATTGTGCGTCTCCGCGATGGCAGGTGGGCAGCCATTGAAGTGAAACTGGGGAACAAACAAATTGATGTGGCTGCAAAAAATCTTTTAGCGCTTGAAAATCGAATTGACGAAGAAAAAGTTGGCAAAGCCTCGTTTCTGATGGTCATCACAGGAGGACAATACGCATACCGTCGCAAGGATAACGTACTGGTTGTGCCCATCGCCTGTTTGAGGGATTAGCCAATTGGCCATGAGAGAATAACGATGAAACCCTGAAACACTGAAACCCTTTGATCTTTTTTCGCAACCCACGTTACAGTAACCCGGATTATTATATTTAATATTTTTGTACAAAACTACCTTTGCCATGAAGTTTTATGACCGGGAAAACGAATTGTTGTTGTTGACCGAAACACGGGTGTTATCGGAACAATTGGCCAGGATGACGGTGATTGTCGGTCGTCGCAGGGTTGGAAAGACCAGCCTGGTAAGAAAAGCATTTGATGGAACTCCCTACCTCTATTTTTTTATCGCCAGAAAATCGGAATCCTTGCTTTGTCAGGAGTTTACCGGTGAAATTGAAACCAACCTAAGGAAACGCGTTACCGGAGAATTCAGAACCTTCTCCGGCCTTTTCGAATTTCTGTTGATCCTTTCTCAAACGACGCCATTCACCCTCATTATTGATGAATTCCAGGAGTTTTATCAAATCAACGAGGCCGTTTACAGTGAGATGCAGAATCTGTGGGACCGGTATAAGCCGACCGCAAGGATGAACCTGGTGCTGAGCGGATCGGTATATTCGCTCATGAAGAAGATCTTTGAGAATGCCAAAGAACCCTTGTTCGGTAGGGCCAACGAACGGATCCGGCTCAGACCATTTACCGTCGGTGTGATCAGCCAAATCGTATCCGATCACCGGCCGGGAATCAAGCCTGCCGATCTCCTCGCATTCTATGTACTCACAGGAGGTGTGGCAAAATATGTTGAGCTGTTTGCCGATAAGAACCTGTTCACCTTAAAAGAGATGCTCGGAGAGATATTCAGGGAAAACTCGCTGTTGCTGGAGGAGGGGAGGAACCTGCTGATAGAGGAATTCGGGAAAGAGTACACCACCTATTTTTCCATTTTGTCGTTGATCGCGTCGGCCAAAACATCGCGGAGCGACATCGAATCAATCCTGGAAAAAAATATCGGCGGGTATCTCGACCGTCTTGAAAACGATTATCAGATTATCCGCAGTGTAAGACCCATACTTTCAAAACCCAACGGAAGAGTTCAGAAATATCTGATCGAAGACAATTTCCTGGGGTTCTGGTTCAGGTTTATCTATAAATACCGAAGCGCCATCGAAATTGGCAACTTCGCTTATGTGCAGTCCATTGTTGAACGCGACTTCAACACCTTCTCCGGGATCTATCTGGAGAAATATTTCCGTGAAAAAATCGCCCTGACCGGTGAATTCTCGCAGTTGGGACAATACTGGGAAAAGCGTAATCAGAATGAGCTTGACATCGTGGCCTTGAACGAACGCGACAAAAAGGTCCTGATTGCGGAGGTCAAACTCAATAAAAGCAAACTCAATGTCGATCAATTGAAAAACAAATCAATGGGTTTACTCAGCAAATTGCCCGGCTATTCTGTTACCTGGAAAGGCTTTTCACCAGACGACATGTGAAACCCTGAAACCTTTTTCCTTATCTTTGCACTTCCTGTTATTACGCTGTATGGCATAACGCCACTGGGTATAATAATAAGTAAATGATTGACAATCCATTCAGTTACGGAAAGACGGTAGATGGTCCCTTTTTTTATGGTCGCGAAACAGAATTGGAAGAGATCAAATTATCCATGCGGAACGCGACGAATCTCATCATCTACTCACCGCGCCGCATCGGAAAGTCATCGCTGGTGCTGAAAGCGTTGAAAGATCTGGAACACGAAGGTCATCCGGTGGTTTACATCGACTTCTTCAAGGTCTCTTCGCGCGAAAAGCTGATTGAATTGTATGCCCGCGAAGTGGTTCGCCCGATGAAAGGCTGGGAAAAAGGGTTACAATGGATACAAGGGTTGATCAGGGGGATTCAGCCGGTAATGGGGCTGGATCAGACGGGATTGCCCGAGCTCAGGTTATCTGTCGATCCTTCGCAAACGGCCAGGGCATTTGAAGATATCATCAACCTGCCTGTAAGATCAGCCCGTGAAAAATGCTGGATCGTGGTATTTGACGAATTCCAGGAGATCGAAAAACTAAACGGAGCGTCGTTTGAGAAGGAGCTGCGGGCCACCATACAGCATCACCGTAACGTGAGCTACGTGTTCCTTGGGAGCCAGCGGCATCTGCTCCTGAACATGTTTTCGCGAAAAGAGCGTGCCTTTTACAATTTTGGAAAGCTATACCGGTTGCAGAAGCCGGCGGAAGAAGCGTCGGTGCAGTTTTTACACGCGCGGTTCAAAGCCGGAGGGTTCCGGGTGTCGGATGAACTGGTCCGGAATATTCTTGACCACACCCGTAATATCCCATACTATTTACAGTACCTGAGCGCGGAGATTTGGGAATATGCCCGGTTGTCGGCTTCAGAGCCCGAAGCGATCTTCCGGCAGGCCCTGGAGCGGTTGCTGATCAACCAGAATGATTATTTCCAGGGGATCCGGGCCCAGTTTACCCCTTTTCAGATGAAACTTTTATCGGCGGTCGCCCTACATGGGTATGGCACCTATGAATCGGAATTTTTACAGAAATACCGCCTGTATCCAACCTCAAGCGTACAGAAAGCGTACAAACGGCTGACCGATCTCGATATTCTCGAAAAACAGAACAACCAGTTCGGCATCACCGATCCCTTTTTTGCACTCTGGCTGAAGCAGGAAAGCTGAAACTGGCGGACCAGTGGACAGGTGGACAAGCGGACCAGCGGACAAGTTTGTGAAACTTTGAAACCCTGAGACACCTTGAATTTTGATCTTTGCTCTTTGAACTTTTTTCCCTATTGCCTACTGCCTATTGCCTATAGCCTGATTTGAATTTTAATGTATTGCTTTTTTCTGATCCTTTCTTTGAACAAATTACCGTATATTTGTAAAAATAAAATTACACGTTGAAAAAGAGGGCTCTGTTTCATCACATAATTCCTTACCTGACTCACAAAAATGCCATTGTGACCTCTTTCCCGAATCCCTGAGCGGAAGAAAATTCCTGTTTGTCCTGCCGGTCCTCTCATACAAAGAGTACCTCTGTTTCAACAACCGTACCGATGAATCCTATATGTTGTCGGGAATTGAAACGGCGCTGCAACCGAGAACCGGAGCTGACATTTACAGGTACCGTGATCTTTACGACGATTATCTGGAATTCGGAGGGTTTCCGGAAGTGGCCGTTACCGGTTCACGTGAAACAAAGAAGCTGATCCTGAAAAATATATTTTCATCCTTTTTTGAAAAAGATATCAAAGTATTCAGCGCGTTGAAAGAAGTCCGTGAGCTTCGCGACCTGATCCTGCTCCTGGCCCCGCGGAATGGAAACATCCTTGACATATCACGCCTCGCATCGGAAATGGGAATCAACAGGGTGAAAATATACAGCTACCTCGAATTTCTTGAAGGTACCTTCTTTTTACGGTTATTGCCCAAACATACCTCGAGTATCGACAGAAGCGTAGCAGGAGGTAAAAAGGTTTACTTCTGTGATACCGGACTGCTCAACCTTGCCGCTAAGGTAACCGAAGGCCAATTGTTTGAAGTGGCGGTGGCCAATCAGTTGAATCAATACGGACAACTCTCGTTTTACAACAAACGCAATACAGCCGAAATCGATTTTATCCTGAACGGTGCGAACGCATTTGAAGTGAAACAAACCGCTACCGCAACAGACGCCCGAAAACTGGAAAAAATATCGGAAACACTGCGCATAAAAAACAGGTACCTCATCAGCAAAACACCTGTCACCGCAGATCTATCCGCCGTTTATCCATGGTTTTTATGAAATTTGAGAATGTGAAAAATGATTCACGATTCATTGAATGACTGATTGACTGAATGACTGAATGATTGATTGAATTTTGAGCTTTGAGCCTTGAGCTTTGAACTTTTTTCCCTAATCGCTATTCGCTAATATCTAATCGCTTATTTGATCTTTGATCCTTGAGCCTTGAACCCTGAAACTCTTTGATCTTTCCCATTCCAAATAGTAAAAAATGTAGAAAAGTTTGCATTTCAAATAGAAACATGTTAATTTTACGATTGATTTTAAACCTTCCGGGTGAAAGAACTTCTTCGATCGGTAATATTTGACCAGCAACTTGAGCAATGGAATGAGGGGTTCATCCGTCGGCAGATCTCCGATGCGGTCATGCAGGGCGAAGAGATTGTGGTCATTTCGGGCATCCGGCGTTGTGGGAAATCGACCCTGTTGAATCAGATCAGATATTTTCACGAAGAGAAAGATTATTATCTGAACTTCGACGATGAGCGTCTGATCCATTTCAGGGTGGACGATTTTCAGCTGTTATACGAAACGTTCATTGAGCTGTTCGGCCTGCAGCAAACTTTTTATTTCGATGAGATACAAAACGTACCGGGGTGGGAACGTTTTGTGCGCAGGCTGCATGATCAGCGCAACAAAGTTTACCTGACCGGCTCCAATGCCACGATGCTTAGCCTGGAGCTGGGAACCCACCTCACCGGGAGATACGTGACCATTGAATTATACCCTTTTTCATTCCGGGAATTCCTTCAGTTTAAAGGGCAGCCGGTATCGGCGAAGGAGCTGTCGGCGACCAGTGGGAGGGCAACGCTTCAGCGGCTCTTTTCAGAATACCTCACGCAAGGTGGATTTCCGTCGTACCTGAAAAGCGGCAACAGCGAGTACCTGAAATCCCTTTTCGAGAGCATTCTTTACCGTGATGTAATGGTCAGGAACCGGCTCACAGGCGAAAGGGAACTGCTCGAGCTGGTCAATTACCTGGCAAGCAACCTGTCGAGGCCGGTGTCTTTCAACGCGCTGGCCGGTATCACCGGTGTGAAAAATGCCACCACCATAAAGAATTACCTGTATTTTTTACAGAATTCTTACCTGCTCTTCCTGGTCAGCAAATTCGACTTTGCCTTGAAAAAACAGATTCAGAATGCCAAGAAGATCTACTTCATCGATAATGCGCTGGTTAAACGGATCGGTTTCACCTTCAGCGGGGAATTGGGACGTTATCTTGAAAACCTGGTTTTTATTGAACTGAAAAGAAGATCGGCAGAGATTTTTTACTATCACGACCGGCTTGAATGTGATTTTATCGAAAGGAAGGGAATCGGGGTACACAGCGCCATACAGGTTTGTTATACCCTTGATGGAGCGGAAACCCGCGACCGGGAAGTGGCAGGATTGAAGGCCGCCATGGAACATTTTAACCTTCCGACCGGGATGATTCTGACCAATGACCAGGAGGAGACCATCACCGCAGGCGATAAGAAAATTTCAGTAATTCCGGTATGGAAGTGGCTATTAAAGGAACAAGCGGGCAAATTGATTTACGATTGACTGACTGATTGAATGATTGATTGAATTTTGAGCTTTGAGCCTTGATCTTTGAACTTTTTTCCCTAATCGCTATTCGCTAATCCCTAATCCCTATTTTGAACCTTCTTATTTCCGGCATACACGGCTTTGTAGGAACGAACCTGGTCGGGTCGTTCGCGGGATCGTTCCGGATATCCGGAATTGATATCGGTACGGAGTGGCAGGAGGGAGTCACGTCGATGTATACCTGGGATCAGCAGGAAAACTGGCCCGCTGTCGAAGTCATCATTCACCTGGCCGGCAAAGCCCATGATATGGGAAAAACGGCCCGGGCAGATGAATATTTTGAGGTCAACCTGGGCCTGACCAGAAAGATCTTCGACCATTTTTTATCCTCCGGAGCCACGACCTTCATCTTCTTCAGTTCGGTCAAGGCGGTGACCGACACGGTGGCGGAGGCGGCCTTGACCGAAGATGCAATTGCCGCGCCGGCCACGCCTTACGGACAATCGAAGCATGCGGCCGAACGGTACATCCTCGACCGGCCCCTGCCGGCAGGCAAAAAGGTTTACATCCTGCGTCCCTGCATGATCCACGGACCGGGCAACAAAGGCAACCTGAACCTGCTTTTCACCCTCGTCAGCAAAGGAATTCCATACCCCCTGGGGGCGTTTGAGAACCGGCGCTCCTTTACCTCGATCGGGAACCTTGCCTGGATCCTCCGGCAGATCCTGGAGCAGGATATAGCCCCGGGAATCTATCACATCGCCGACGACGAACCCCTGCCGACCAACACGCTCATCCACATGATGGCGGAGTGCCTGGGCCGGAAGGAACGCATCTGGAATATTCCAAAGCCCTGGATCCGGGGACTGGCCCGGACCGGCGATGTGCTGCATCTCACCCTGAACAGCGAACGGTTGAAAAAGCTGACGGAATCGTATGTCGTCTCAAACGACAAGATCAAAGCCGCCCTCGGCGTCGAAAAGCTCCCCATCACCGCCATTGATGGAATGAGATTAACCCTTGAAAACCTGAAGACTGATTTACGATAAATTGACTGAATGACTGAATGACTGATTGATTGATTGATCTTTGATCTTTGAACTTTTTTCCTAATCGCTATTCGCTAATATCTATTCACTTCTTTGATTTTGATCTTTGAGCCTTGAACTTTTTTTCCCTAATCGCTATTCGCTAATATCTATTCGCTTCTTTGATTTTTGATCTTTGATCTTTGATCTTTGAGCCTTGAAACATTCCAAGAAAACGCTTCTTGCCGGCTCCCTCTCCGGTGTTTTGCAACTGCTGTTCATCGCGGCGCTGGCATTGCTCTCCATTCCCCTCTTTATCCATAAGCTCGGGGCCGTTAATTACGGCCTTTTTTCACTCCTTTCGCTGATACTCACCCTTCCTTTCTTCGCCGGTCTCGGTCTCAACACCTCCCTCGTGAAATTCATTGCACGGCAGGGGAGATCGGCCGAATCGAAATCCGACATCCTCGCCGTCGCGACCATCCAGCTGGCGGCGCTTCTGCTACTCATAGCGCTCATTTTTGCATGTAAAGACTTTTTCCTGTATGATATTCTCGGAGTTCCGGGAGATCTGTTTACGGCGACACGAAAGATCACAGGCGCCATTGCGGCAAACCCGGTTTCTCCGGCAATGGAATACCCGTCCCGGTCACTCTTTTCCCTGTTCGCCTGTCTACTTTTCTCCACCCTCTTCGTGGCCGGGATGCAGCTTACCCGCAGCATCCTCATGGGCCTTCAGTTTGCTTGGGTCACAAACCTCCTCCAGATGTTCTACAACCTGCTCTTCTATGGCAGCATGATCGTGCTGCTGCTGCTGGATTGCGGGCTCGATGCCATCGGCTACGGGATCCTGGCGGCCGCTTTCCTTGCCCTCCTGGCCTCTCTCATCGTTACCCGAACCTACTGGAAAAAAACCACCCCGGGAACAAGTGGACAAGTGGACAAGTGGACAAGTGGACCAGCGGACCAGCGGACCAGCGGACCAGTGGACCGGCGGACAAGTGGACAGGTTTTTGAAACGCCAAACTTGAAACCTGAAACCCGAAACCTAAAACCCGCAACGCGAAACCAATTTGTTGCGTCTCTTCGCAAGCAACTTGCTTCGGGTTTGCAGATCTTTTCGGCGGAGCTGGTGGCCTATTTCACGGAGCCGGTATCCCGGATATTGATCGCGCACTTCATCGGGATCCGTGAGACGGGCTATTTCGACATCGCCATCCGTATCAAGGCGCAGATGCAGGGGATCGTCACACGGCTCTTCGATCCCTTCTTACCGTGGATCGCCGGGATTGCCGACCGGGACCGCATCGGACGCATCCTGCGGGATGTAGAACAAAAGTATCTGTTGTTAAGCTTGCCCCTCGTCGTGATGCTCCCCTTCGTGATGAAGCCGGTCCTCGATCTCTGGCTGGGTACCGGGAACAACTACATGCTGACCACCGCCTCGCTCGCCATCACGATGACCTTCCTCTGCACCATGGCGGTACTGCCGGTTTACTATTATCTGTTGTCGCACGACCAGACAAAAAAGGCGATCCTGCTCAACCTCGCCACGGTGATCGCGAATGCAGCCCTTTTCCTGGCGTTTTATCAAAGCCTGGGCTTCTATGCAGCCGTGGTCGCGCTGTGTGCAAGCGCAATTGTCAACCTGGCAGTTTCGTTGGGAATTCAGGGATCAAAGTTCAAAGATCAAGGATCAAGGATCAAAGATAATGCCGTTTCAGAGTTTCAGAGTTTCAGAGTTTCAGAGTTCCAGGGCACTGAGCCTGTCGAAGTGCCCGGCGTTTCAGGGTTTCAGGGTTTCAGGGTTTCAGGTTCAAAGCTCAAGGATCAAAGATTAAAGTTCAAGGTTCAAGGATCAAAGATCACAGCCCAAAGTTTAAAATTTACTCATTCTCAAATCCTCAAATCCTCAAATCCCCAAATCTTCAAATTAGCACATCAGCACATAAGCACATTAGCACATTCACTGGTCCGCTTGTCCATCGGTTCCCGCTTGGCGCTGACGGTGACTGTCCTTTTCGCGGCAGATGGCCTGTTATATCTGACCCTGTCCAATCCCTGGATAATAACTGGTCTGGTTTTTCCGGTCACGGTGATCCTTGCGGCAGTATTGTACAAATATTTACGACTGATCACTGCCGATGATATTGAAACCTACCTCGGAACAGGTAACAGAGCAGGGACAGTGCTGGCCGGATTTTTCAACGCCCAAAGACAAAATGATTTACGATTGACATGATTTACGATTGCCAAGAATGAAGATTTGAGAATTTTAAATACTAATTATATCCTTTGAGCAAGTATCAATATCTGGCAAAGGGTCTCCCTCCCCTTGAAGGGGAGGGCGGGGAGGGGTCATAAACCCGCCCCGAAATTCCTTCAATATCTGGTAAAGGGTCTCCCTCCCCTTGAAGGGGAGGGCGGGGAGGGGTCATAAACCCGCCCCGAAAACATCAACTTGCTTAAAGGGTATAAGTATTATAAACTTTAATTTAATAAAATATAGTATATTTGTAAAGCA
The DNA here is from genome assembly GCA_028706295.1 of Bacteroidales bacterium. Taxonomy (GTDB): domain Bacteria; phylum Bacteroidota; class Bacteroidia; order Bacteroidales; family FEN-979; genus CAIVAT01. The sequence goes on along the minus strand of JAQWBQ010000047.1, from coordinate 8,211 downwards.
AGACTTTATAAAATAACCGAATGGAAGAGGTTCTGCAGCGGATCATTTTGGAAAATCAGGCGTTGATAGCTCAAAAGAGGGTTATCAAACGAAACGTACAGCTTTCGGGGACCGGCCACATCAAGGTATTGACGGGGATCAGAAGGTGCGGGAAAACATGCCTTTTGTACGAATTGGCTCAGCGTTTTGATCCCAGGCAGGTTCTTTTCCTCGATTTTGAAGACGAAAGGTTGCTTTTTCTCAATGGACTGAAAAGTTATGATATCATAACAGATGCCTATTACATGTTGTTTCCGGGTCTAACACCGGTGCTGTTTTTCGATGAAATTCAAAACCTGAACAATTGGCATTTATTTCTTAAGCGATTGCATATAAAAGGATTGGATATTTTTGTCACAGGCAGCAATGCCCACATGATCAGTCGCGAAATTGCCACCTACCTCAAGGGAATCAGCCTTGAAACAACCTTATATCCATTCTCTTTTTCTGAATTCCTGGAGTTGAAAGAGGTGACAACCGGTGCACATGATCAGATCGGCAGACCTGCTGAAATACAACGGTTATTCAGGGAATACATGGAATTCGGCGGCTTTCCGGAGGTGATCAGGGCGGCGGCAGACGATAAGCGTTTAATTGCCCGGAATATATTTAATTTGTTGTTTTACAAAGATATGGTGACCAGGTATGGCAAAGAGGAATACCTTTTACGGCTGCTGGTGAGTAAGATTGCAGAAAACATTACCAAGGAGTTTTCCGTGACCAGTCTGGCGCGGAAAATCAATCCCGTTTACCGGACGAGTGTGCCTACTGTAACCGAATATTTTAACTTGTTGCCTGAACCTTACCTGACCTTTAACCTGCTTCCGTTCAGGTCTTCTTTTGTTCAACGGGAGTCGAAGCGAAAGACCTATTTTGCCGATAACGCATTTATTTTTTTGAACAGGATCGCAACGGATCATTCCCGTCTGTTTGAAAATCTGATTTTTATTGAGCTTCTCAGGAATCACAGGGAACTGTTTTACTACCGGATCCAGGGAAATGGAGAAGTAGATTTTTATATACCCGAAAAAGGATTGTTGATCCAGGCTTGTTATACTTTAGATGCTGAAGATACATACGGCCGTGAAAAAAAATCCCTCATGAAAGCGTTAGCTGAATTGGATCTTCGAAAAGGCTATATCTATACTTGGAACGACGCAGCCAAAACAGAAGTACTGCCCGACGGTAAGGAGATCGAAATCCTCCCATTCTGGAAAACCCTGAACCTGAAGACAAAATGATTTACGATTTACAAATGATTGATTGACTGAATGACTGAATGACTGAATGAAAATTGATAATTGACAATGGAAAATTGAAAACGGAAAATGAGCCCTCTTTTTCCCTATTCGCTATTCGCTAATATATAATCCCTTCTTTGAACTTTGATCTTTCAATTATTGTCTTATTCGCTATTAACTAATCCCTCATTTGATCTGCTATCTTTCCAACGCCGCTCCGCATTACCGTCGCGCGATCTTTGAACGGATCGACCGGGAGTTCGATTGCCATTTCTATATCGGCGACCGGGTCGCGGGAATAGGGGCGTACATGGACTTCCGCTCGCTGAAGGGATTCAGGGCCGAAGTACACAATGCAAAGCTTGCCGGCAGTCTTTACTGGCAGCAAAGCGTGATTCGGCTCGCCTTTTCACGCTACGACCGCTTCCTGATTGATGGCGAACCCATCTGTCTTTCCACCTGGCTGCTGTTGCTGATCCTGCGTCTGCGCGGCCGCCCGGTGGTGTTGTGGTCGCACGGATGGTACGGCGATGAAGGGATTTTGAAACAGTTCCTGAAGAAGATCTTTTTCAAACTGGCTGCAACGACCCTGTTGTATGGCGATCATGCCCGGAACCTGATGATCAGCCGGGTTTTCGATCCTGCCCGGCTGGTTTGCATCTACAATTCGCTCGACTATGACCGGATGGTCAGGTTGCGGGTGGCGATGGCCATATTTTCGGGCGATCCTATCGGAGGCATTGAACCGTTACCCTTGGCAGATTCGGTGGAGGAACCTCAGAAGGAAAAGGTTGTCCGTACGACGAAAGTCCGATATTATACAACCCTTTTTGCGAACGACGACCCGGTGATCCTCTTCATCGGAAGGATCCAACCTTCCAAAAAAATCACTTTGCTGATCGATGCCTGGAGCCGGTTGAACCGGGAGGGTCAGCCTTGCAACCTGGTGCTGATCGGAGGGCAGATCACAGAAAACACGAATATAAGCGATGACCTGACTAAGCACTACGGTTATAGTCGGGATGGTAACAGGGGGCATACAGATCCACTGCCATCGGTTTCTTCGACCGTCCTGCAATCACCGGGATCAGATGTTCGTGAATCCGATATGGATTCCGGTTCAGGCACCTTGTTCCCGGAGATCCCGGAAGCGTTGAAGGAGCGGCTTTGGTTAACGGGGCCGTTGTACGATGAAGCGCGGCTGGCGCCCCTGATTTATCATGCCGACGTATGCGTTTCGCCCGGGAATGTCGGGTTGGCAGCCATTCACTGTCTTACTTACGGATTGCCGGTGATCACGCATAATAATCCGGCCCGCCAGGGTCCGGAGTTCGAAGCCATAACGCCCGGGGTGACCGGCGATTTTTTCCGGGAAGATGATCCGGAAGATCTGTACCGGGTTATAAAACAATGGATATCCATTAGTGTTGAACGGCGGGAGGAGGTACGCGACCTGTGTTATAAAACCATTGAAGCGCGGTACACACCACAATATCAGATCAGAGTACTAAAGGAGGTTATGAACCGGCAGACAAATTGATTTACGATTTACGAATGATTGAATGACTGATGACTGAAAAGGTGCTAATTTGAAAATTTTAATTTCTTTCACTAATCGCTAATCCCTAATATCTAATCCCTTCTTTGATCTTTGATCCTTGATCCTTGAACTCTGAAACGCTGAAACTCTGAACCGCCGGGCACTTCGACAGGCTCAGTGCCCAGAAACTCTGAAACCTGAAACTTGAAACTCCTACTTTTTCTCTACCTGTTATTGGTGGTGTATCTGCCGGCGTTCGGGGCTGTTGATTCCAACGGTCCGAAATTTCTGGCGCTGGCGGTTCTGAACCTTCTCACGTTTACCTGGTTGGCGTGGAACCAGCGATCACACCGGCAGCATCGTACGGGGAAATCTTTTTTCAGAACGGGTATCGGGATCATTTACACCCTGTTCCTGGCGGTGATCCTGCTTTCGTTCTTCAACGCGGTGAATCTGCCGGCGGCGGTGATCTGTTTCACCAGGAGTCTGTCGGTGTTCCTCGCAGTATATCTTTTTTTCACGATCCTGCAGATTAACCGCAACGGGATCATTCCGGTGGTGATCATCCTTACCCTGCTGGAACTGGTGGATGCCGTCACGGTATTTTACGGAATCGGCAGGTTTATTGGCGGGTCGGTTGAATCGGTTTACGATATTCAGTCGGGGTACACGAACAAGAACATCCTGGCAGCGGCCATATTCCTGAAAATGGCTGCACCTGTGTGGCTGATCTACTTTTCGCGGGGGTGGAAACGGGTATTGGGTACCGTGGCTGTTTTTTGCGGGATGCTGGCCATCTTTTTCCTAAGTTCCCGTGCGTTTTACCTGGCCATGGCCTTGTTGGCCGTTCTTCTGGCGCTCTATGCCCTGGTCCGTTACAAAAGGGCAGGGGAGCGGGCGCCATTTTGGCATTTCCTGCGATACACCGGACTGCTGCTTTCGGCGCTGGCGATCTATACCGTGATCCAGCGATACGGCTATCCCAAAGAGAAGGATACCTACAATTACAACCAGACGGTGGTGGCCCGGGTCACCGAGATCAAAACCGAAGTGGCGAAGACCAACCAGCCCGCCGGCATACGGCTTTCGTCGTGGCAGCGTACCCTGAACCTGATCCGGCAATCGCCGGTGACCGGGATTGGCGCCGGCAACTGGAAAGTAGCGGTATTGCAGTATGAGAACCAGGAACGCGTCGATTTCAGGTACCTGCTGTACAATCACAACGACTTCGCCGAGATCACCGCGGAGACCGGATTCCTGGGGGGAGCGTTGTTCGTACTATTGTTCGCACTGGTTTTTTACCGTTTTACGCGGGCGGCGTTTACCATAACGGGGCCCGGCCGGGGGGAGGAAGCCCCCCCACATAGTCCGGATGAGGTATCCGGTTCGCTGCAAAACATTCCATTAATGGCAGAAGGGTTAAACGGAACATCGTGTAGACCGGATGGTGAATCCGTTGCGCTGCAGAACGGCCCTGAACGGTTGCAACTGCTGTTTTTTGCCGCCACCGGGATGCTGGGGTATGCGGTGGATGCTTTTTTCAACTACCCTGCCGACCGTCCTGAGATACAGGTGCTCTTTGCACTCTTCCTGGCAACGGCGGCGCTGGCAGGAGGAAAGGGTTTCAGAGTTTCAGGTTTCAGGTTTCAAGTTTCAGGGTTTCAGGGCACTGAGCTTGTCGAAGTGCCCGGCGATTCAGGGTCTCAGAGTTTCAGGGCACTGAGCCTGTCGAAGTGCCCGGCGTTTCAGAGTTCCAAAGCTCACAGTTCAAGGATCAAAGCTCAAAGCTTAAAGATCAAAGCTCAAAGATCAAGATTCGGGCTGTTGGTTGACAGGTGGATTGTGGATGGGGTGACCATGATGGTATTACTATTTTCTGTGATTGTTTTCTGGTTGAATTTCCGGTCGTTGCGTATAGAGGAGTTGGTGCGGCAGGATGATGCGGATCAGTGGATGGCGCTGCCGTCGGGGTTCGTCATCGAAGGATTTTCCTGTATTCCGAACCTGACAAGCATCAGTGAACCGGTTGGGGTGGTCAAAGGGCGCTACCTGGTGCGGGATACGCGTTACCGGGAGGCGGTATCCGTGTTGTTGAAGGATCGTTCCAGTCAGTGGGACAGCCGACGGGAGTACTGGCTGTCGAAAGCCTATGCCGGTATGGGGAAAGCTGACAGCGCGGCCTACTGGCTCGACCAGGCAAAACGATTAAAACCCCTGGCAACGTCATACAAAAGGCCATGAATCCCCCGGAGGCCATGGTGACATGGTGCCATGGTGCAGTGGTGACATGGTGCAGTGGTGACATGGTGACATGGTGTAAAGTTTAGTTCCCTGAAACTCTGAAACTCTGAATTGCGAAGCAATCACGAACACCACTGAAAACAAACACTCCTGTGAGTAAACTCTGAAACTCTGAAACCCTGAAACCCTGAAACCCTGATCCCCATCTTAAACATCTTAAAAAAACTCAAACTCGCTACCGGGCATTACCGGAAGGTGAACTTTAATGATCCGTTGCGAGCAGAGCCGGTGAGTCGTCTGTTTGGATTAGATCGCGGACAACCCATCGACCGGTATTATATTGAAAAGTTCCTGGAGTCCAACCGGGAGTTTATAAAAGGGAATGTGCTTGAAGTGGCTGAAGACCGCTATTCAAGGATGTTTGCCGATCCTGCCGGGCAACCGGTTTTTCATATCCTCCACGTGGAAGAGGGTAACACACCGGGAAGGCTGCGAGGAGACCTGACCCGGCCCGGCACCCTGCCGGAATCGCAGTATGCCTGTTTTATCTGTACTCAGACTTTTAATTTTATCTTTGAAGTTCAACAGGCGGTGGAGGGAGCATACCGGCTCCTGAAACCCGGAGGGATTTTGCTGGCCACGGTAGCCGGCATTTCGCAGATATCGACCTATGATCGCGATCGGTGGGGCGACTACTGGCGTTTTACGGCGCAATCCGCCGAAAAGTTGTTCTTCCGGATCTTCGGTAAAGACAATGTGGAACTCAAAGTTTATGGCAACTTGCCCGCCGCTAAAGCGCTTTTGGAAGGATTGGCAGTGGAAGACCTGCCCGATCCGTCGCTCCTCGATCACCCTGATCCGGAATACCCGGTGATAATAGGTATCGTGGCAAAAAAGAATTGATTGAATGACTGATTGATTGATTGACTGAATGATTGACTGAATGATTGATTGAAAATGTGCTAATGTGAAAATTGATTTACGATTGACATGATTTACGATTTACAATTGATTGAATGACTGAATGACTGATTTATTGATTGAGTGAATGAGTGATTGAAAATGTGCTAATGTGAAAATTGATTTACGATTGACATGATTTACGATTTACGAATGAAAAATTGAAGATTTGAGAATGTGAAGATTATGAATTGATTTTTACCCTAATCGCTATTCGCTAATATCTATTCGCTTCTTTGAACTTTGAGCCTTGAACTTTGAACTTTTTCCCCCTAATCGCTATTCGCTAATATCTAATCGCTTCTTTGAACTTTGAGATCCTTCCTTCGTTATATCTTTCTTTCTGCTGCCGGTAAATTAGCAGGACCATCCCCGGGTATTCATATCCTGAACGGTCATATCATGGCGCGTGAGGGAGGCGACCCTGCTGTGTTCCGGCGATTACTGAACAGCCTGGTGCGGGAATGCCGGCTGATCCGCATAGAAGAAGCCGTTGATCGGATCACGAAAGGAGACATTCCGGACGAACCCTGTATTGCCTTCACTTTCGACGATGGTTTCGAAGAGCATTACAACGGGATCGCCCCGGTGCTCGAGGATTTCGGGATCAATGCAGCCTTCTTCATCCTGCCCGGATTTATCGGGGGAGACGAAGAATACCGAGACCATTTACACCGGTCAGTTTTCAGGAAGGATGGATTTCTCACCATCCCCAAGGCTCCCATGAGTTGGGAACAGGTGGCCGACTTGCACCGGCGGGGACATGTTATCGGCTCTCACGGGATGCACCACCGGCCGCTGACTGGTCTTAGTCCGGAAGCACTGGCGGTGGAACTTGATGAAAGCGCGGAAGCGATCAGAAGAGAAACGGGGATCATTACGGATTGGTTTGCTTTTCCTTTCGGGCGACTGGACGGGATCAGCCAACCGTTTATCGAAATGGCAAAGCGACGGTACCGGTGCCTTTTCAGTCAGGATGACCACCGGCACTATTTTTCATTCGGGGGTCAGGTAATCAACCGAAGGCATTTCGAGCCCTTTTGGCCGGTCAGCCATGTGAGGTTTTTCCTGAGGGGTAAGAGAGGTTAAGCATCGTTTATTGCATGGCCTGTTACACGGAGGTACACAGAGAAGGCACAGATACATAATCTTTATACACATTCTACCTGGTTCTATATGACCTCACCCCGGCCCTCTCCTTGCAGGAGAGGGAGACCTTGGGCCACTAATTCCACATAACGGCATACAGATTACCGACCATGGCATTTATCAGAAAAACCAGGGAACCATCCTATCAATTCTTCGCAGACCAGACCATTGCAGGTCGAGCCAAAGAATTAAGAAAAAAGTTGACTTCGTATGAAAAGGTTCTTTGGCAGCATCTGCGATCTAATAAACTTGGAGATTTTAAATTCAGACGTCAACATCCTATCAACCATTATATTGCTGATTTCTATTGTCATGAAGCAAGATTGGTAATAGAAGTTGATGGTCCGATACATTCGAGACCCGACCGGAAACAATATGATGAACAACGAGATGGAGTGATGCAAGATTTTGGAATCATGATACTGAGGTTTTCAAATGACGAAATCCGTTATCACTTGCACAGCGTGCTCAAGAGGATCGAGGAGGTTGCAACCTCCAGAATCAGGTGAAATGTTCCCTTTTTCCCTACAGGTAAAGGGTCCCCCTCTCCTGCAAGGAGAGGGCCGGGGTGAGGTCATATGAACTTTAGTAGAATGTCTATAAGGAGATCCATTTAAATTGCGGATACCGGATTGACATTCTGGTTGAAAATTCAGTGATCTGTGTACCTCTGTGAAATAATTTATTTGTATTGAAGAAAAAAACGCTCCTTTACGGTTCACTGCCTCCCCCTTACACGGGACAGTCGGCCATGTTTGCGCCGGTGGTCAGCGCCTTTGATCCCGGTGAGGTGGTTGTGATCAACATTACGCGGTTCAAAACCCCGTTGCCCAATACCCTCTGGACCATCTGGGCAACGCTATGGGCCTTTCTCATTCACCGTTTTCACACCGTCTATTTCACCCCATCCCGCAGCCGGATGGGTTTCGTTAAGGACCTGCCGCTGCTGTTTCTGGGCCGGTGGACGGGAAAGCGGATGATCGCCCACCTCCATGGGGCCAATTTCCGGTCGTTCTACGAGACCGGCGGAATCCTGAAGCC
>JAQWBQ010000046.1 GCA_028706295.1 Bacteroidales bacterium | reverse complement strand
GCGGATCCCTCGATTATGTTATTCCCGATATTGACAGATAATACGATTTATCTATGAGTTTCAGCATTTACGATTTTACAGCATTCAATCAGGCGATCGATAAGGCCCTGTTCGATAACTGCTCACCATTCTGGGCAACGGTGTGGGAACTCACCATAATCGGTTTGGTCTTCCTGATCGCTTATGCATTAATGGGCCTGTTTCTGGTGTACGCCGAAAGAAAGGTCTGCGCCTTTATTCAGAATCGTGTCGGCCCCAACCGTGTCGGCCCTTACGGATTCTTCCAAACTATTGCCGACTTCATCAAACTGATGTTAAAGGAGCTGATCACCATCAAAAATGCCGATAAGGTATTGTTCAACATTGCACCGTTCATTGTAATCATTGTCAACTTTATGGCGATAGCCGCCATACCGTTTGCCAAGGGGCTGCACGCCATCGATTTCGATATCGGTGTTCTTTATGTGGTGGCGGTTTCGTCACTGAGCGTTGTCGGAGTATTGCTGGCGGGCTGGTCAAGTAACAGCAAATTCTCCCTGATCGGAGCTATGCGCTCCGGCGCCCAGATCGTCAGTTATGAGCTTTCGGTCAGCCTCTCGCTCATTACCATGATCATATTGGCAGGAACCATGCAGTTTTCAGCTATTGTCGAAGGACAGGCCAACGGCTGGTTTATCTTCAAAGGACATATCCCGGCCGTTATCGCATTCGTTGTCTACCTGATCGCAAGTACCGCCGAAATTAACCGCGGCCCCTTTGACCTGGCCGAAGCTGAATCGGAACTTACAGCCGGATTCCACACAGAATATTCGGGAATCAAATTCGCCTTTTTCTACCTTTCCGAATATATGAACATGTTTATCGTCGCCTCAATTGCTGCCACGCTTTTCCTGGGTGGTTGGATGCCTTTTCATATCGGGGGATGGACCGGATTTAATAATGTAATGGACTTTATTCCTCCGATCGTTTGGTACATCGGCAAAACCTTTTTCCTGATCTGGGTGATCATGTTGTTTAAGTGGACATTTCCACGGTTGAGGATCGACCAGTTGCTCACGCTGGAATGGAAATACCTGTTGCCCATTAACCTGGTCAACATTCTTATCATGGCTTTTATTGTATTAATGGGTTGGCATTTTTAGAAAACTATGAACAGCATTTTCAAATATTTTTCTGATATATTCCGTGCAGTAATATCACTCCTGAAGGGGATGCGCGTAACTGCAGGATATTTTTTCAGTCCCAGGCAGATCGTAACCCAGCAGTATCCCGAAAACAGGAAAACGCTTGAGATGTTCGACCGGTACAAGGGTGAAGTCATCATGCCGCATAATGATCAGAATCAGCATCGCTGTACCGGATGTGCCATTTGTGAAACCAATTGCCCGAATGGTTCAATCGAGATCATCCAGGCCAAAGTTGACATGCCCGATGGGAAGAAAAAACGCATCATCGATAAACATATATACCACCTTTCGATGTGTACTTTTTGCGGATTATGCATAAAATCGTGTCCGTCAAATGCCCTGGCATGGGGACAGGAGTTTGAGCATGCGGTATTTGACCGTACCAAACTGACCAAGATTTTAAATCAACCCGGATCATCCATCATTAAAGATATTGCAGAATGACAATCAACCAGTTCATGTTCGCGATATTCGCGGCAATTATTATCATTTTCTCGATTCTTACGGTTACCAGCCGCAGAATCCTGCGGGCTGCCACATTCCTGCTTTTTGTGTTGGTGGCAACCGCAGGTATGTATTTCCTGCTGCGGTTCAATTTCCTTGCCGCCATTCAGCTTACACTCTATGCCGGCGGTATTGTGGTGCTGATCATTTTCTCCATTCTCCTGACCAGCCACATCGCGGAAAAACTTGATGCTCCCTCCTGGAAAAAGGTGATCCCCGCATTTCTGGCTGCCGCAGTTGGGGCGGTGATCACAATTATTACCATTTTACAGTACGACTTCCCGAAAGCGATCGTTGCTGATGGCGACCGGACAAACATCCGTGAAATTGCCCAGAGCCTCATCAGTACGGAAAAATTCGGATATGCATTGCCGTTTGAGGTCATCAGCATCCTGCTGCTCGCGGCTATGGTCGGCGCCATCATACTGGCGAAGAAACGGAAAGACTGATCAGCGATCAGCGAATAGTTATTAGCGAATAGCGAATAGTAAATAGCGAATAAGTTTTAAAATTTTCTGAGATATGTTTGAAGGCGTTCCATTACATTGGTTTCTGATTACAGGCACCATCATGTTCTTTGTCGGGATCTACGGCTTTCTGGTCCGGAAAAACCTGATCACCCTGCTGATGTCGCTTGAATTGGTACTCAATTCGGTTAATATCAACTTTGTGGCGATTAACAAAATCCTGTACCCGGGTCACCTGGAAGGAATGTTTTTCTCGGTATTTATAATTGCCGTTGCCGCGGCGGAAGCTTCCGTGGCAATTGCGATCATCATCAACATTTACCGGCGCCTGGTCAATATTGATGTGGAGAAAGTTAATGAAATGAAGTATTAGGGAATAGGGATTAGCGAATAGCGAATAAAGTAATACCATTAAATTGATCTCATTTCCCTAATCGCTAGTTACTAATCGCTAATCACTTGCATAGTAGCATGATAACAATCAATTAACCAACAACCTCAAGTAGCATAACACCAAAATTTACCCCCATATGATTGATTTTTCATTCACTGCCTGGATCCTGCTTATTCCGCTGATTCTCTTTGTGGTGATCGGACTGTTCGGAAACCGGTTCAAACCTCTCGTTTCAGGCATTGCCGGTACGACCGGGCTGTTTGTTATCTGGGTCCTTTCACTGATTACAGCCTATAAATATTTTTTCGTACTGGAACGGGCGGCTGATGGTTCTTTCCAGAAGTTCATGGCCGTGAATATGCGTTGGCTCACCCTTACCGACAAACTTCATATCGACATGGGTGTTTTACTGGACCCCATTGCCGTGATGATGTTACTCGTTGTCACGACCGTATCGTTCATGGTCCATGTTTATTCCATAGGATATATGCATGGTGAAAAAGGCTTCATGAGATTTTTCTCCATGCTGTCGCTTTTCAGTTTCTCCATGCTGGGGCTGGTTGTGGCAACAAACATCTTCCAGATGTACATTTTCTGGGAGCTTGTTGGGGTTTCTTCGTACCTGTTGATCGGTTTCTATTATACGAGGGATACTGCGGTGGCTGCTTCGAAAAAGGCATTTATCGTAACGCGGTTTGCCGACCTCGGCTTCCTGATCGGGATCCTGATGCTCTCGTATGTAACCGGTACTTTTGACTTCATCACCCTGACGGGTCCGAACAGTCCGGCATTCACTTCAGGACAGGGGATTTGGTTCCTGGGTCTTTCCACCATGACCTGGTCGATGATCTTTGTTTTCATGGGGGGAGCCGGTAAATCAGCCATGTTTCCGCTGCATATCTGGCTGCCCGACGCCATGGAGGGTCCAACCCCGGTTTCGGCTTTGATCCATGCCGCCACGATGGTAGTTGCCGGTGTTTACCTGGTGGCCCGCCTCTTCCCGATTTACGTGTTTTCTGCGCCTGCAGCTTTGGATGTGGTTATGTACGTGGGGGCATTCAGTTCCATCTTTGCTGCAATTATCGCCTGTACCCAGTTCGACATCAAAAGGGTGCTGGCTTATTCGACCATGTCACAGATTGGTATGATGATGTTTGCCCTGGGAGTTTCAGGATATGGTGGGCATGAGGGTTTGGGTTATATGGCCTCCATGTTCCACCTGTTCACACATGCCTTCTTTAAAGCATTGCTCTTCCTTGCTGCCGGCGCCATTATTCATGCAGTACACAGTAATTATATGTATGATATGGGAGGATTGCGGAAAAATCTGCCCATTACCCATGCCACCTTCCTGGTTGCCTGTCTGGCCATTGCCGGGATTCCCCCGCTGTCGGGATTCTTCAGTAAGGATGAGATTCTTGCCGCAGGGCATGAAAAAAGTCTGTTGCTTTACTGGGTCGAAATGATCGTTTCAGGACTGACCGCGTTCTACATGTTCCGGTTATACTACTCCATCTTCTGGGGCAAAAACCAGGAATATCATCACAAACCGCATGAAGCGCCAAAAACAATGACCATCCCGCTGATGTTTCTTGCCCTGGGCGCCCTGCTTGCCGGTCTGATTCCTTTTTCACACTTCGTTTCATCCGACCGCATCCCGTTTGCTTCTCATATCGAAATGGGAATCGCGATCCCGGCCGTTTTGGTAGGACTCCTCGGGATCATTGTGGCAACGCTGTTCTACCGTAAAGAGACCAGCATCCCCGATCAGATTTTCAAAGCCCTGGGCGGATTTGCACAGGCTGCTTATCACAAATTCTATGTCGATGAACTCTACCTGTTCATTACCAAAAAAATCATCTTTAATTATATTTCCCGCCCCATCGCCTGGTTCGACCGCCATATTGTCGACGGAACCATGAACGGGTTGGCTTACGTGACCAATGAGGCTTCGGAACGGATTAAAAAGCTGCAGTCGGGACAGCTCCAGCAATATGCCCTGATATTTGTCTCGGGCACCGTGTTCCTGTTATTAATTTTCTTGTATTTATGGACCTGCTAACACTATAGGCAATGAGTTTTTTAACACTGTTTATTATCGTACCATTTCTTACCATAATCGGTATTCTCTTGTGTAAGAATCATATGCAGGTGAAATGGGTTTCCGTGGTTGGTATGGGTATCCAGCTTATCAACGCCATCATCCTGATCCTGATGTTTCTGGCCGAACGAAAGGGCGGAAACATGGAGGAAGTATTGTTTGTCCAGAACAATTTGTGGTATGAAACCCTTAATATCCATTTTTATATCGGGGTCGACGGGGTTTCGGTAGCCATGATCGCGCTCACCTCCCTGGTGGTCTTTGCCGGAATTTTTGCAAGCTGGGATATCAAGGATCTTCCGCGTGAATTTTTCACCTTTCTTATTCTGCTTGCCTCCGGAGTGTTTGGGTTCTTTATCAGCCTTGACCTGTTCACGATGTTTCTCTTCTATGAACTGGCCGTCATTCCGATGTACCTGCTGATCGGGATCTGGGGAAGCGGTCCGCGGCACTATTCAGCCATGAAACTGACCCTGATGCTGATGGGAGGATCGGCGCTGATCATGCTGGGACTGATCGGAATTTATCTGAATTCAGCTCCGAACGGGGGGCCTCTTACCTGGGATATCATTCAGATCTCAAAAGAGACGCTACCGATGGATTTACAAAGGTTTCTCTTCCCGTTCCTTTTTATCGGATTCGGGGTTTTGGGAGCGCTTTTCCCGTTCCACACGTGGTCACCCGACGGTCATGCCTCTGCGCCAACTGCAGTTTCCATGCTCCATGCCGGTGTGCTGATGAAACTGGGCGGATACGGTTGTTACCGCGTGGCAGTGTTCCTCCTTCCCCAGGCGGCACATGAACTCGGATGGATATTCCTGATCCTGGCCACCATCGGGGTTATTTATGGCGCCCTCGGAGCTATCTGGCAGAAAGATCTTAAATACATCAATGCCTATTCTTCGGTAAGTCACTGTGCCCTGGTACTCTTCGCAATCCTGATGTTCAACCAGACCGCAATGAACGGCGCCATCATGCAGATGATCTCTCACGGTATCATGACGGCCCTTTTCTTTGCCCTGATCGGAATGATTTATGGTCGGACCCACACCCGGTATATAAACGAAATGGGTGGGCTGATGAAGGTAATGCCGTTCCTTGCCGTTGCTTATGTCATCGCCGGTCTTGCCTCGCTGGGGCTTCCCGGTTTCAGCGGATTCGTGGCAGAAATGACCATTTTTGTCGGTTCCTTTCAAAATGCAGATGTTTTTCACCGGGTCGCCACGATCATTGCCGCTTCATCTATCGTGGTCACCGCAGTTTATATCCTCCGTGTTGTCGGAATTCTTTTACTGGGTAAGATCCGGAATGATGAATATGAGCTGATCACGGATGCCAAATGGTATGATAAAATCAGTGTGGTGGCCCTGATTGCAGGGATCACCATCATCGGCGTGGCACCCCTCTGGATCTCCGATATGATCAATCAGGGGCTGGGTCCGATCATGGCGAAGCTTCTTGCAGCAGCACCGATAGTTCCGTAATGCCGGCAGTTTAAATGTTAAATTGAAATGTAAAAATTTAAAATAGGATTAGGGTTCAGGGAACAGAGATTGGTAAAATCTATTTAACACAGGAATTCTCTCACCATCACCCCTCAACAAGAAGTAAACAACGCCAAAATATCTGACCGATGCTTATAATGAGACATGAATTACTGCTGGTTGCTATCACAGTAATTTTATTGATTGTCGAGATTTTTTTGCCCAACACGCAGAAGCGGAAAATCATTTTGCCGGCCATCCTTTTGATGGCTGCAGTTACCATTATTGGTTTCCTGCCCGGAGAATCCGGTGAACTGTTTGGAGGCATGTACCAGTCAACCCAACTTTCGATGCTTATGAAAAACATCCTGAATATCGGGGTGCTGATTATTTTTATCCAGTCGGTCGACTGGCTTAAGCAGGATCAGAATAAGGAAAAAGTCAGCGAATTTTTCCTCCTGATTCTTTCAACACTGATCGGGATGAATTATATGATTTCGGCAGGTGATTTTCTGATGTTCTATTTAGGGCTCGAATTAGCAACCATCCCCATCGCGGCCCTTGCCGCCTATGAAAGGTACAAGGAAAAATCGGCCGAAGCCGGTGTGAAACTGATCTTTATTTCAGCCCTCTCTTCGGGTATCCTGCTTTACGGCCTTTCCATGATCTATGGAACTACAGGAACCATGTACTTTTCAGATATTGCACCCCTTATGAACGGAGCCCCCCTCCAGGTCCTGGCTTTTATCTTTTTCTTTTCAGGGATGGCTTTCAAGATTTCTCTTGTGCCTTTTCACCTCTGGACTGCCGATGTTTACGAAGGAGCACCGGTCAATGTAACCTCCTATCTTTCGGTGATCTCCAAAGGAGCCGCGGTTTTTATCTTTACCATCATCCTTTACACTGTTTTCGCAAAGATTGCGTTGCTCTGGAGCCAGGTACTCTATGTGATCATTATTCTGACCATCACCCTTGGGAACCTGTTTGCCATGCGTCAGCAGAACCTGAAACGGTTTCTGGCTTTCTCTTCGATTGCTCAGGCCGGATTTATCCTGTTGGGTATCATTGGCCAAAGCCAGACCGGGATGACAACTGTAATTTATTTCGTGCTGGTTTATATCTTTTCCAATCTCGGCGCTTTTGGGGTGATCGGTATTATCTCAAACCGGACGGGAAAAGAGAAAATCAGCGATTACGACGGGTTGTATCGTACCAATCCCAAGCTAAGTCTGGTCATGATGCTGGCTCTTTTTTCTCTCGCAGGCATTCCTCCTTTAGCCGGATTCTTTGGTAAGTTCTTCCTTTTCACAGCCGCTGCCAAACAGGGATATTATATTCTGGTTCTGATCGCCATTCTCAATACCATCATCTCACTCTACTACTATTTACTGGTGATCAAAGCCATGTTTCTGAACACAAGCGACCAGCCGATCGGCCAATTCAAATCGGACGGATATTCCAGGTTGGGATTGTTGCTCTGCGTAGCCGGTATTGTCGTGGTCGGATTTACCAGCATTATTTATGAAATGATTTTCAACCTGAGTTTCGGATTGTTTTAAGACAAGTTTTTATGGCATCATTAAAAGGCAAACATAACATTGCCGAAATCGAAGGAACACGGTGCACGGTAGTCGAAAGCGGATGCACCGAATCCAGGGCTCAATTCCTGAAAGGCCTTCTTGAATTTAACCGGTATGATGTCAGGATTGATGCGGAAAAAGCGAAGGATGGGAGTCCGACCGGAACCTTTCTTGTCGGGGTAACCGATATCCTGTTCAATCCCGTCGTGGTACTCTATCAAAAACGACTTTTCCGGCCCGATGGCGAAGTGGTCACGCCTGCATTCTGGAACCAATGGGAAAATCAGGATCTGAAGCCATACTGGCAGGTAACCCGTTGACATGAAAAAATTTACGAAATACTTTTCCTGGGCTGTTATATTGTTATATTTCGCGTTGGGAATATATCTTCTGGTTAGTCCCCGTTTCGCACACCTTCCGAAAGAGGTAAAGGTCATTTTTTCCATCTTCCTGTTCCTTTACGGGGGATTCAGAATGGCTCGTCTCTGGACCAAAAAAAGAGAAGAGGATTCCGAATAACCGAAAATCCCTTGACTTTTAAAGCCCCTGAATGTATTTTTATAACGTAATTCCAGCCGGCACAATAATTTTTTATTTATTTTTGTGTTCTTTATTAATAACGAATGGTTTACAAAACCAAAGCTATGGCATCACCGCTACCAAAGGGCAGATCATCCTTTATTTTTTTATCCGCGTTACTTTTCCTGTTTCTTGCCTCATGCGGAGGGGGGGCTGACCGTAAAAACAGCGATACACCCACCATGGGCCGGATCAAAGTTGGTATCGAAGAATCGTACCGCCTGATGTTGGATGCGCAGATCTACACCTTCGAATCTTTTTATAAATATGCCGATATCGACACGCTTTATACCAATGAAGCAGATCTGATCAATGCCTTTATGAACGATTCGGTTCCCCTTATCATCGTGGGCAGAACTCTTACTGAAAATCAGATCCAATACCTGAAAGAGCGACAATACATCCCAAAAATCACGAAAATTGCGATCGATGCGGTGGCATTCATTCTTCATAAAGATAATTCTGATACCAACTTTTTTTACCAGAACATAAAAGAAATTTTTGAAGGAAAGCTGACCCGTTGGAACCAGATCAACCCCAAATCCAAACTGGGATCTATTGAAGTCATTTTTGATCACTTCAAATCAGCCAACCCGAGATATTTCAAGGAAAAATTCAAGGTAGATTCACTTCCTCAAACTTGTTTTGCTGCAAAAAGCAACAAGGAGGTCATCGATTATGTTGAGACCCATCCCGGTGCAATCGGAGTGATCGGGGTCAATTGGATCAGCGACAAAACGGATTCGGTTTCAAACCAGTTCCTGAAGCGTATCAAGGTCGCCGGAATTTCGATGGAAGGGGAACGCGACGCTGCTGCAACTTTCTATAAACCTTACCAGGCTTATATTGCGGAAGGGTCCTATCCGTTTACACGTGAAGTTTTCTGTATCAACCGTCAGACTTATACGGGATTGGCGTATGGTTTCTCGTCGTTTATTGCCGGGGAGAAAGGCCAGCTCATTATTCTGCACTCCGGCATGGTTCCTGCTGCTATGCCCGTTCGTATTGTTGAAATCAAACATTAAAATTCAAGGAGATATATTATGTCAAGAGTAACACAAAGGGTTGGTATCGTCGCTGTATTGCTGCTTTTTACCCCATTTCTCACAAAACTGATATCACAGGATCTGAATACCGCTATCAAATTGACCAAAAGTGAACAGTTTGCAGCCGCTGCAACTCTGTTCAAACAACTTATTTCGCAGAACCCGGGCAATGGGGATCTTTATTATTATTATGGAAAGAATTGCCTTGAAAAATACTATTCGGATACCCTGAATCTGTCGTTTGAGGAAAAGGGTGACTCTGCAAAGGCCATCTATGAAATCGGGATCAAACAGGATCCGTCGAATCCTTTAAATTTGGTAGGATTGGGATTGCTGGACCTCATTACGAAAAAAATCCCGATGGCTCAGGCAGAATTTGACAAGGCCCTGGCCCTGCTGCCTTCAAAGGCCAATAAGGCCATAAAAATGGAGCCTACCCGGCAGGCGAAGGTGCTGATCCAAATGGCCGAAGCTTATGTCATCGCCAATGTGAACGATACTGCCAATGCTTTCGAATACCTGCGTCGTGCCGAAAAACTTGACAACAAAAATCCCGAGTTGTACATTGTCAAAGGCGATCTGTATTTCTACCTTTTAAATGACGGCTCCAAAGCTATTTCAAATTACAACATGGCCCAGTCGCTCGATCCACAATCACCCGAAGCCAAACTGAAAACAGGTCAGTTGTGGCTCCGTGCCCGGCAGTACACCACGGCGCTGAATTATTACCAGGAGGTGGTAAAAATGGATTCTACTTTCGCGCCTGCTTACCGGGAACTGGGTACTTTACTTTCGAGGGCCGGAAGGCAAGAAGAGGCCAAGAAAAACTTCTATAAATTTCTGGAGCTTTCCAGGAATATTTCCGCCAGAAAACAGTTTGTGAACACCCTGATTGAGCTCAACGATTATAATGAGGCCATTGTGCAGCTTATCGAAATCCAAAAGGTCGATATGACCGACAACGATGTCAATCGCGCACTCGCATATTCCTATTTCGAAACCCAGCAATATGACAAGGGGCTGAAATACATAAAAATCTTTATCGCCAATGCAAAACCCGAAAAGATCAGAGCGCTCGATTATGCCTATTATGGTCGCTTGCTGGCAAAACTGAAGATGGATTCGCTGGCTCCGGAACAGATGATGAAATCCTATGCCATGGATACTTCAAAAGCTGATATCATCTCGGAAGCGGCCCTTTGCTGGACCAAAGTCAAGAAATATGAAAAAGCACGGGATCTTTACGAACAGAAAATTGCTTTGAAACGGGGAATCCCCATGGATTACTATAACCTGGGGAAGGTTTATTACAGTTTACAGGACTTTGTTAAGGCCGATACCAACCTGGCCATTTTCAATGCAGCCCAGCCTGATTATGTACCTGGATTTTCCTGGAGGGCCAGAACCAAATCGAATCTCGATATCAAAGATGGCAAGGGCTTTAACACCACGGGTTACGCGGTTCAGGTATACGAAGCCATTATTGAAAAAACCCAAAGCGACACGGTAAAATACATGAAAGACCGTTTTGAAGCCTTTGACTATCTTGCCTTCTATCATTATAGTCAATTCTCCCTTGATCAGAAGAACAAAGATGAGGCGCAAAAGGCACTTGAATTTTATACCAGGATGACCATTGTAAATCCAAATGATGAAAAGTCGGCAGTTGTCAAACCGGTCATTGATCTGCTGAAACAAAAGATAAAATAGGATGGTTTTGAATTCTTTTAGAAAATACTTACATTTGCCGTCCTGATTAATTGAAAATCCTTTAATTAATTAATTTATAATTTAAAACACTTTACAGATGAGCAAGACAA
Organism: Bacteroidales bacterium; assembly: GCA_028706295.1. Lineage (GTDB taxonomy): Bacteria > Bacteroidota > Bacteroidia > Bacteroidales > FEN-979 > CAIVAT01. The sequence goes on along the minus strand of JAQWBQ010000046.1, from coordinate 19,597 downwards.
ATAAAAAAGGCGGAACCCTCGGTGAGGCCTTAAGGTCGACATTCACGCTTGTTGCGATGGTTGTTTCGTTAATCATTGCTTGGTGTGTTTACAAATACGTTATGGGGGCTCCCATTAACTTTGAAGGCGGGAATCCTGAAGGTACACCGTTACCCGGGAACTATCTTGCAATGGTTTACAAAGGCGGATATATCGTTCCTTTGTTGATCACAGTGTTACTTCTTGTCATTATTTTCTCTATTGAGCGTACCATTACGCTAACGCGTGCCAGAGGCAAGGGGAGAATCAATGTTTTCGTAAAGAACTTACAAACACTGCTGGATGGCGATAAAATTGAAGACGCCATCGTTGCCTGTGACAAACAAAAAGGTTCTCTGGCAAATGTCATGAAAGCCGGATTGCTTCGTTACCGTACCCTTCAGAAAGATGCCGTTTTGGAGAAAGACCAGAAGATTCTGGCCCTCCAGAAGGAATTTGAGGAAGCTACCGCACTTGAGCTTCCGATGCTCTCGAGGAACCTGGTTATTCTTTCAACTATCGCTTCCATCTCCGTGCTCATCGGTCTTCTTGGTACCGTTCTTGGGATGATCCGCGCTTTCGGCGCTCTTGCCCAGGCTGGCGCTCCCGATGCCCTTGCTTTGGCAACCGGTATCTCAGAAGCCCTTATCAATACCGCTTTCGGTATCAGCGGTTCGTTGCTGGCCATTGTGCTTTACAACACCTTTTCAACACAAATCGATAGTTTTACTTATAAAATTGACGAAGCAGGATTCAGCCTTGTTCAATCATTTGCCGCCTCTACCAAGTAATATTTTTGGCTCCAAAGCAATATTAAGTACATACTATTGTGTATTGATCACTTAAAATCAGAATCCCATGCCAAAGATAAAAGCACCGGTAAGAACGCCGCACATAGACATGACTCCCATGGTGGACCTGTTTTCTGTGCTTCTGATCTTCCTGCTGCTGACGGCCTCTTTCAGGCCCTCGGAAGTTAAACCGATCGAAGCACCGACCAGCGTCTCTGAAAAACAGGCTCCGGATAACGATATTATGACCATTCTGATCTCCAAAGACAGTTTGATCTTTTTCAATATCGACAACGGGAAGGACACCTCGACCCACTTCAGGTCCAAGCTCCTTCAGAAGATGGGAGAACAGTATAAAATTACCTTTACACCGGCAGAGTTGAACCGATTTGGAAAGATGGCCGCTTTCGGGATGCCCATCAAGGACGTCAAATCCTGGATTAACGCCAGTGAGTCGAAAGACCGCGATTTACTCCAGATCGGAGTTCCAACCGACTCTACCGACAATCAGCTTGCCTGGTGGGTACGGTTGGCCCGGTTAACCAATCCGGGTGCTGAAGTTGCCCTGAAAGCAGATGCTGAAACTCCTTATATGACTGTTAAAAAAGTCATGGACCTGCTTCAGGAAAACAAGGTTAATAAATTTAATCTCGTTACCAACCTGATGAAAGAGGAGGTCACGCTTAAAGATCTTCCCCCGAAACAATAACGAGAATTTCCACTGTTAAACATGAACAAACATGGCTGAATTAATTGTTGAGGAAAAAGGGAAAAAAGGTGGTAAGCGCAGACCCAAGAAGCACAGCACCCGCATCGACATGACCCCCATGGTCGACCTGATGTGTTTGCTGATCACCTTCTTCATGCTCACCACCGCTTTCAGTAAGCCCAAGGTTATGGTAATAACCATGCCTGAGAAGGATAAAAAGGAGGACCCTAAGAATGCGCCCAAAATTTCTGCCGAAAGGACCCTGAATATCCTGCTTACCGGGAATGATGTTGTTTACTATTACATGGGTATGGCCGATCCTAAAAAACCCCCTTTACCCACCCTTGTAAAGACGGACTTCAGTAAGGATGGTATCAGAAAAATCCTGTTGATCAAAAACAGGGACCTCTTTACCAGGATTGCCGAATACCGGGATCAACGGATCACCGGAAAACTGGTGGTAGCAGACACTACAGCAGATAATGAGATCAAAAAGATGAAAAAGGAAGATAAGAAGGGCCCGATCGTACTTATCAAAGCTGACTCAAAGGCAAAATACAAGGACATTGTAAACATCATCGACGAAATGGCGATCTGTAATATTGCCAGTTATGCCATTGTTGACTTGTCACCGGTTGAACTGGAGATGATAAAAAATGCTCCGAAATAGTAGAATTAGCGTTTTTAACTTTTAAAACGATAGCATATGGCAATTGAAAAACAGCGTGTTGAACCGCTGGATGAAATTGTGTTCCAGAACAGGAATAAAGCGTATGGATCTTATGTTCTGAGGAAGAAATACCGGAAATATGTTTCCATCGCGATGCTTTTTGGCCTGTTTTTCCTGTCGGTTGCCGTGGCATTTCCCCTGATTTCGGCTTACATGAGTAAGAGTAAGCTGATTCGCGAAAAGGAAAAGGAAGTCGGTATTGATATCAAAGAGATGCGCCAGGAAGAAGCGCCTCCTCCCCCTCCTCCTCCTCCGCCACCCGAAGCACTGGTCGAAAAGGTAAAATTCACGGCTCCTGTGGTTGTTGAAGATACAACCATTGAGACCGGTTTGGCAACCCAGGATGACCTTTCAGCCAAGACCAACACGGAAGTACCGACCGAAGAGGTTGAAGTGGAAATAAAAGAAGAGGCGCCCAAGGTCATTGAAACCCCTCAACAGGCAGAAATTTTCACTGTCGTTGAAGAGCAACCCAGTTATCCCGGTGGTGAAGAGGCCCGCATATCCTTCCTGCAACAGAATATTAAATACCCGGAAGAAGCCAAGGAATTGGGTATCCAGGGAAAAGTATTCGTGACTTTCGTAGTCGAAGTTGATGGATCCATTACCGACGTACGCGTCCTTCGCGGTATCGGCGGCGGTTGCGACGAAGAAGCAAAACGGGTGGTGAAGGCCATGCCTAAATGGGTTCCCGGCAAACAACGCGGAGTGCCCGTTCGGGTACAGTTTAACCTGCCCATCAAATTCACGCTTCAATAAACCTTCAATAATGTTAAAAAACGACTCCGGAAACAGGGTCGTTTTTTTTTTGCCCGAATAGCTGAAATTTAGAACCTATCCAAAAGAATCTTTTCCTAAATTTGTACTGTTAAATTTTTAACAAATCTGACCTGTTGGTAAGATTTATTTTGATAATTCGTTCATTTCCAACTTATATCCAAATAAGATGATCACACTTGGATTACAGGAAAAAAACACGTTACTGACCGATGTGAACAAACGCAGCGGCGCCAATGTTCTTGAGTGTTATCAATGCGGGAAATGTGTCTCCACGTGTCCGGTTTCGAATTTTATGGATTTTCCTCCCCGGGAGATCATGCAAATGGTAAAACTTGGATTGAAGGAACAGGTTTATCTGGCCAATTCTACCTGGTTTTGCCTGACATGTTCAGCCTGCTCGGGTCGGTGCCCGCGTGAGATCGAGATCCCTGCCGTAATGGAAGCCATCCGCCATCTGGCCCTCGAAGAGAATTACACCAACAAATCGGCCAAGGTAAAAGCGATCCGGAAATTCCATGATATTTTCCTTGATATGATCAGGAGGTACGGGCGTAGCTACGAGTTACGACTCATGGTTGAACATAATATCCGTACGCGCGATCTTTTCAAAGATGTAATGCTTGCCCCGACCGCGTTGCTGAAGGGGAAAATTCCCCTTTTGGTGAAACCGGTCAAGAGCGCCAAGGCGATCCGACGCATGTTTAAAATGGCTGAAAAATTGGAACAGAAGCATAAATAATCAGATCCCGAAATGAAGAAAATAACTTATTTCCCGGGTTGTTCCGCACATGGTACCAGTAAAGAGTTTGACGAGACCGTAAAAATGGTCATGAAAAGCCTGGATGTGCAGTTGGAAGAAATTCCCGACTGGAATTGTTGCGGCGCCACTTCGGCCCATACCCTGAGCGAACCCCTCTCGTATGCACTACCGCTAAGAAACCTGGTGTTAGCCGAAAAGCTTGACAATACCACCATGGCTATTCCCTGCGCCTCCTGTTACCAACGCATGAAGGTAACAAAGGTCCACCTGGATAAAAATCCGGACCTGTCGAAGGATATCGGCACAACAATCGTTGATGAAGGGACCTATCAGGGAAAAATCGCCGTCAAATCGATGTTACAGTACTGCTATGAAGATATCGGACTCGATGCGATCAAAGCCCGGGTAACCAAATCGCTGGCAGGGATGAAGCTGGCCTGTTACTACGGATGTCTGCTTACCCGTCCGAAAGCGATTACACAGTTCGACTCGCCGGAGTATCCCATGTCGATGGATCATATCGTGGAAGCCCTTGGCGCCAAAGCCACCGAATTTGATTACAAAACCGAATGCTGTGGCGCCTCCTTCAGTATTTCCAACACGGAAGTGGTGATCAGACTGACCGGAAAAATCTTAGAGATGGCTAAAGAGAGCGGCGCACACGCACTCGTGGTAGCCTGTCCGCTGTGCCAGTCGAACCTTGACATGAGGCAACCCCAGATTGAGAAGCAAACCGGGGAAAAATATAATCTTCCGGTCTTTTATTTCACACAGCTGATGGCGTTAGCCTTCGGCATGCCTGAAAAAGAGCTGATGTTCCGCAAACATATCGTTCCTGTTGAAGGTGCCCTTGCACAAATCGGAAAGATTGAACCGGAACCTGAAAAAGTTAAAAAACCCAAAAAAGCTGTTGAAGCAGAAAGTGAGGCTGAATAATGGCAAGAGTAGGAGTTTTCGTTTGTTTTTGCGGCGCCAATATCGCCGATTTCGTGGATGTTCCGGCCGTTGTTGAGGAGGCAAAACGCATCCGGGAGGTAAAATTTGCCATCGATTACAAGTACATGTGCTCGGATCCCGGGCAGCAGCAGATCCGCGATGCCATCGTACAACACCGGCTGACCTCGATCGTTGTAGCTGCGTGTTCACCGCGTATGCATGAGAAGACCTTCCGGAAAGCCCTCAGTGATGCGGGAATGAACCCGTATCTGCTCGAAGTAGCCAACATCCGGGAGCATTCTTCCTGGGTGCACCAGAAGGATAAAAAAGCCGCTACGGCAAAGGCGGCTGATCTGGTCCGCATGGCGGTAGCCAAATCGATTGCCAATGAACAACTGCATGAGATATCGGTTCCCGTTACCAAACGGGCTTTGGTGATCGGTGGCGGAATTGCGGGAATTCAGGCCGCGCTTGATATTGCCGATGCCCGGATACCTGTGGTACTCGTTGAGAAAAGCCCCTCCATCGGAGGCAAGATGGCTCAGCTGGATGAAACCTTCCCAACACTCGACTGTTCCCAGTGTATCCTTACTCCCAAGATGGTCGACGTAGCCTCTCATCCTTATATCGAACTGATTCCCTATGCAGAGGTGCTTGAACTCGATGGGTTTGTAGGAAATTACAAAGCAAAAATCAAGAAAAAAGCTTCTTATGTGAATTTCAAAACCTGTACCGGCTGCGGCGCCTGCTGGCAGAAGTGTCCGGTTAAGGTTCCGAATGAATACAACATGGGGATCGACAAGCGTAAGGCCATCTACACCCCCTTCCCGCAGGCCGTTCCCAACAAGCCGGTCATCGATGCCCGTTATTGCACGATGCTCACCAAAGGCAAGTGCGGCATCTGTTCTAAAGTTTGCGAAAAGGGCTCCATCGATTACAAGATGCAGGATGAGATCATCGAACGTGAAATCGGCGCTGTGGTCGTTGCAACAGGGTATGATCTCTGGGATCCCAAACCTTATGAAGAGTATGGTGTCGGCCGTTTCAAGGACATCATCACCTCCCTTGAATTTGAGCGCATGGTTTCGGCTAACGGCCCCACCAACGGGGTGCCGGTAAGACCTTCCGACGGGAAGGTCCCCAAGAACGTGGTCTTCATCAAATGTATCGGATCACGCGACGAAGCCAAAGGCATTGAGTACTGTTCGAAGATCTGTTGCATGTACACCACCAAGCATACCATTCTTCTGCATCACAAGGTACATGGTTCTCATTCCTATGTTTTTTACATGGATATCAGGGCTGCCGGAAAGGGATACGAGGAATTCGTGAAGAAAGCACAGGTGGATACCGGAGCCACGTACCTGCGTGGTCGTGTTTCAAAAATATATAAGAAGGGTGACAAGCTGATGGTTCGCGGGGAGGATGCCCAGATCGGACAGGTTGTTGAGGTGGAAGCCGATCTTGTCGTGTTGGCCACTGCCGTGGTGCCGAACAAGGATAACCCCGATCTTGCAAGGTTGCTGGGTGTTTCGTACGATAAGTACGGATACATGTCGGAGGCCCATCCCAAGCTACGACCAGTAGAGACGGCTAAAGCAGGCATTTTCCTTGCGGGGTGCACCCAGGCTCCCAAAGATATTCCCGACACGGTTGCCCAGGCCTCAGCCTGCGCGGCAAAGGTTTGCGGAATTTTCGCGGGAGATACCATGAAGAAGGACCCGATGATCTCAACCGTGAATAAAGAATTTTGTTCGGGCTGTCAGAACTGCGTGACAGTTTGTCCTTATGGCGCTATTGTCACCGAAGAAGTTCCCATGGGCCACGGTTCCAAGGAGATGCGTACCGTTGCGAAGATCAACGAGGGGGTATGCCAGGGATGTGGTTCCTGTGTGGCCGTTTGCCGCAGCATGGCCATCAGTCTGGCAGGTTTCACCGATCCTCAAATTATTAACGAGATAGTTTCAATCTGATGGAAGCAGCAGTAAATAATCAACTCGTAAGCATTGAAAAGCCGGAAATCGTTGCACCGCCCGATTGGGAACCGGTGATCATCGGCATTCTCTGCAATTGGTGTTCCTACGCAGGTTCCGACCTTACCGGGACATCGCGTATTCAGTATCCGCCCAACATCCGGATCATCCGGGTACCCTGTTCTTCACGCGTTGATCCATGGTTTCTGATCAAGTCGCTGCAGACCACGGCCGATGGGGTTTTGGTTTCGGGTTGCCACCCCGGCGACTGTCACTACATCAGTGGAAATTATTATGCACGCCGTCGTTTTCTGGTGACCAAGAAACTGTTGAATTTCGTCGGATTTCATGAGAACCGCGTCCAGTTTTCCTGGGTGTCGGCTGCCGAAGGTCCCAAGTTTGCCAAGGTGGTCGCCAAGGTCACAGAGGACATTAAAAAGCTGGGACCGCTTCATTTATACAAAAAAGAAAACTTCGAGAAATAATGGACTATACCAATCAAATCCGGGAGATCGCTTCGAAGCTTTTCGCCGAAGGCAAGATCGATGTTTTCGTTGGTTACCGCATGACCGGCTTCGACGAAAACCAGGTTCCGGCGCTGATCCGGGACCCGAACGAGGTGTCGAAGCTGGTTTTTACCGACAAGTCGGTATTTAACCTTACCAACTATCTCAAGCAGGATCACACCCGCAACAAGCGCATAGGCATGGTGGTAAAGGGATGCGACAGCCGCGCACTCAATCTGCTGCTGACCGAGAGTCAGGTAAAACGTGAAAACCTGCATATTGTGGGAATTCCATGTAAGGGAGTGGTAGATGAAAACGGGAACAAGATGCAAAACTGCATCGAATGCATTTTCCCCAATCCGGTAGTCTTCGACGAAATGGTTGATGGAACCCCGACGGGGTCGGAGGCCCCCCCTTACCAGGTCAACACCGACATCCAGAACATAGCCGCTATGGACCTCGTCGAGCGCAGAGCCTATTTCGAGGAGGTTTTCGAAAGCTGCATCCGCTGCAACGCATGCCGGCACTCCTGTCCGATGTGTTATTGTGCCAAATGCTGCATCGATCAGGAGACCTCTACCTTGTACCATGGCGCCAATACCACGAGCAGCGCCTTTCATGCCCTGATGACCTGGTCGCTGCATCTGGCCGGCCGGTGTGTCGACTGCCGGAATTGTGAAAAAGCCTGTCCCAGTCATCTGCCATTGCATCTCTTACATAAATGGAACGAACAGGTGATCTACGAAAACTTCCAGGAACACCTGGCCGGTGTGCACGAAGGCGACCGCGGCGCTTTTTACAAATACAGTATGAAGGACCCTGATGATTTTATCATGTAATCCGAATTTTCAGATATGAGCGTTGAATTATTTGTTACCGATAAAGCTGGCTTGACGAAATTCTACGAAGCCATTATTTCAAAAAACGAAACGTACGCACCGGTTGAAAAATTCGGGAAGTACGATTTCAAGCGGGTTTCAAGCTTTGATGCATGTAATCCCGACGCCCCGATCGCGCAGACCATGAGCGCCAAACCGCTGTTCTTTCCGCGTTCGGCGAAGATCATGAAATACACGGCCGACCATTCGGGGACTTCGGTAAAGGAGACCGATGAGGATTCCCTTGCCGGCAAACGGGTGATCCTCGGGATGAAACATTGTGACGCCCGTGCCCTGCAGGTACTCGACAAAGTTTACAACTGGGATTACATCGACACCGATTATCAGCGGCGGCGCGAAAATACCGTGATCATATCAGCCCGTTGTGATAAAGCTGAAACACATTGCTTTTGTACCTCGCTCGACTACGACGTGGAGCATTCCGATGCAATGGATGTGGCAATCGTGAACGGAACTGATGGAAAGGTTTTCATTGAGGCCCGGACGGAGAAGGGAAAGGTATTCCTGAAGGAAATGAATATCGAACAACGGATTTCGAACAACGAATTTCAGGTTACGGACGAGACTGCCCCGGCAGCGGTCAAGCAGCAGTATGAAGCATTTGCAGCCTCGTTCCGGTTGAAGATGGATTATACGGAGGTAAATGCAAGGCTGTCGAAGATCTTCGATTCACCGGAATTCGAAAATGTGTCGGCCAACTGCATCAGTTGCAATACCTGTGCTTTCGTTTGTCCGACCTGTCATTGCTTCAAAATTTCGGATGAAAAGGTGAAGGATACCGGGGTTCGTTACAAAAGTTACGATTCCTGCAATAACGGTTACTTTACATTGATGGCCGGCGGTCATAATCCGCGACCCGTGAAATATCGTCGCTGGCGGCAGCGCGCCTTACATAAGTTTGTTTACTATAAGGAGCGTTTCGGAGAGAACCTGTGCGTGGGCTGCGGAAAATGTACCAACTCCTGCCCGGTGAACATATCGATCTTTGAGGTGGTGAAGCAAGTATCGGAAACTGTTTCTGTATAGTTCAAAATGAGGGAATAGCGATTAGCGATTAGCGATTAGGAAAAGAATCACTTATTCATTCAATCAGTCTATCGATCAATCAGTCATTCAGTAAATCAGTCATTCAGTCAATCAATATAGTATGGAACAACTTTTAGTCCCGATGATGTGTAGGATCGACAAGGTGATCCAGGAGACCCCGGATATCCGTACCTACCGGCTCAAATTCAAGGAGGAGGGGATAATGGAACGGTTCAACTGGCTGCCGGGTCAGTTTGTGGAGTTTTCGCTGCTCGGCTCCGGTGAATGTACCTTTTGTATTGCATCATCTTCAACGCGGAAAGAATCATTCGACTGTTCGATCAAGCGCGCCGGGATTGTCACGGCCGACATTCATACCGGGCTTGATGAAGGCGATGAAGTGGGGATACGCGGTCCATACGGGAACTGGTTTCCGCTGGAGGATCTGAAAGGAAAAAATCTGCTTTTTGTCGGCGGGGGTATTGGTCTGGCGCCGCTTCGTTCGCTGATCCAGTATTGTATCGACAACCGGGCCGATTACAAAGATTTCACAATCCTTTACGGAGCCCGTACCTCGGCTGATCTTTGTTACAAGGATGAAATCGCTGATTGGCGTAAAGATCCTTCACTGAAGGTCATCCTCACCATCGACAAACCGGAAGAGACCTGGAAAGAAAACGTGGGAGTTGTGCCGAAAATCCTGGAAGAAGTGGTAAAACCGGTAGTCGCAAATACCAAGGTGATCACTTGCGGGCCTCCCATCATGATCAAATATACCCTCCTGTCGTTGGATAAGCTTGGCTTTGCTCCCAAAGATGTCATTACCACGCTGGAAATGAAGATGCAGTGCGGGCTGGGCAAATGCGGTCGGTGTAACATCGGATCGACCTATGTATGCAAAGACGGGCCGGTGTTCACTTACGAGCAGTTGAAGAAGCTGCCGGATGAGTTCTGACGAACAAATCAACTTTTAGCTTTACAACGTATTTTCTTTTTGTACTTTTCTCCCGGATCGTTTCCCGGCTGCTTTATTTCCTGTTCAAATCAAATTTCCAAAGGCAATTGGTCCAGGTGCTGTCGGGTTCGGCATATTTAATGGTTGCGGGAAAATCGGGAGAGATACACAGGGATGATATCAGCAACTTACCGCCTTTGACATAGCTGACCACAGGATCCATAACTCTCTGCTTTGAGCCTCCTCCGTATGTCGAATATTCGATATTCTTCAGTGTTTTGTCGAATATTAATATCACCAGGTCCATTCCGCCATTGATAGATGGGTATAGCGCGTCTTTGGTAACAGGGAAATCTTTTGAACCAGAGGTGCCAACCACTACATATTTTTGCTGATCGGTTCTTGCAACATATTTTAACCAATCGGTTTTTGAACCACCGATGAAAGATGAATATACCGGCTTATTCGATTTTAAGTTGAATTTCATAATAAAACCATCCGATCTTCCACCCATGTACTTTTTATTTAATGCATCGGATGTAACAGGGAAATCAGGTGACTTTGTTTCACCGGTAAGAATAATGTTATTTGCATCTTCTACAAAGACAGCATTGACCTGGTCGGTTGAATCCCCTCCGATAAAAGTTGAATAATCAATCTCAGAGAGATTTTGACTGAGGATTGTTAAAAAACCATCCGGCTTTCCGCTCATAGATTTTTGATAAGCATTTTTTGTGGTGGGAAAATTATCCGAATAAGTTGCCCCAGTGAGAATGATTTTTCCATCTGAATCGAAAGAATAGAATCTGATATAGTCCAAAGATTTTCCGCCCAGATAAGTAGAGAATAAAGTTTTATCCAGATTAAGAGATAAAGCTGTAATGGTTATATCACCGGCCATCCACGACTGGCTGGTGTCGGGCGGTGCGGAGTTATCATACTTTTTTTGGATGGCGCGTTCTGTTACGGGGAAATCGTTCGACATGGTTTTTCCAAATAAATACAAAGAATTATTATGGACTGCGAGTGTTGTCCAGTGATCACTGCCTGAACCGCCGAGGTAAGTGGAAGCAATATACCTGCAATCATTACTGAATTTTATTATGTAATGATCGTTGTCACCTTTGATTGATTTTTGACAAGCGTTCTTTGAAACCGGCAAATCCTGCGAATCTGTTGTAAAGCCAACATATACGTTGCCAAAATCATCAATAGCCAATTTTAAACAATAGTTCTCCGACCCCGAACCACCGATATAGGTTGAGTAAATCAATTCTCCCGTTGGAGATAATTTCATTAAAAAAGCATCGCCTCCGGTCACATCCTTATCCGTATGTCCCTGGTATTTTTTTTGAAAAGCATCGTTGGTTACCCTGAGGCCCTCCCTGGTCCCTCCGGCGACAAATATATTTCCATTCCTGTCGGTTACCGAGGGCGTTGAGCTATGGACTCCTCCGACGGGAGCCAGATAGGATGAAAATTCAATTTTCTGGGCGACCAGGGTGGCGACGGCAGCCACGAGAAGAAAAGCTGTGCAAAAAATAGTCTTCATGATTTTAGTTTTAATTAGTTTCTGTTTTGTGTTAACGATTTCCCGTCACGTTTTTTTGTGCAAAATTCAGTCTTTTTATTTCAGAAATCGACCTGTTGCAGGTTGATGGACTGTTTTATAAGTCTTCTGACCCGTAAGGGCAGGAAAGGGAAGATTTATGATTCAGGGCATTTTATGACTACGACCGGCTGGGATCCGGAAGTAGTAATTTTTTTTCAGAAACAGAATCAGGGAGGTTAAAAAGCCGGAAATATTTCGTACATTTGCATATCATGAACATGAAAGGTGAAATACAACGTACGAAGTCAGACATGTGAAATGCGAAGTGCGATTCGGCGGGTTCATGATTCCCCTAAAAAACCTTTTTTTATCTGAGACCGGCCTAAGACTTGTCTAAGTCTGGTCTAAGACTACGACCTGTATGGTACGGTGATCCCTCCTTTGTCCTATACTGAAAAAACTATACAGTTAAAAGGGTTTTATACTGAAAAACCATACAGCTATACATGGTTTAACCGGAATAGTTATACACTATTCTCATGTTGAACTGAAATGACTATACTGTTCTGTCCTGAAAGAAATATATTCGAAATACTTTATTATGTTCAATGTTATTACCTATATTTGCTATAACCTAAATTTATAAGATCCATTTTCAGCTATCTATTATTCGCCTATTTACATTTACCGCAGCGTATAGGAGCAACAGATCATTCGCCTTACATCCGACGGCGAATTTAGATAGGAGAAAAGAATATGGTGCTATAAGTAAGTTGGCGTTCATTGTAAAAAGACAAAACAGACGACAGAATGATTAAAGAAATTTTGCTGCATAAAGACAAAAAAGAAATGAATACCCACCGCACAAATGGCACATTTGCTTTTGCCCCGACACACAAAACCAACCCTTCGGCAAAATCAAAAGAGCCATTTTTTGCCAACGCACCGAGAAAAATAAGTACTTTGCATTAAAATATAAAACTTAAAATGAGTTCAGAGAATCCAATATTAAACAGCCCATATGATGAACCTAAACTGCATTATGCGACAGATGCAGATGGCTCATTGAATTATAATGATATAAGAGAAGGAAGAAGAATATTCTCACCTGATATACAAGTTATACCCACAAGACAGGGACCACAAGGTTCAATTTTTGAAGTAAATGATTTTGCTGCTGAATATGGCACTCACATTATTAATCTTTGTCGCAAAGAAGTTGGTAAATGGAGAGAAGAAAAATATCCAAATACTACTAGAGTAACAAAAGAACTGTTACTTTTTTGGTTTCTAAATCCTGACAGACACGCAACAAAACAATTATTCTTTGCACAAAGAGAAGCTGTTGAAACTGCAATCTGGTTAAATGAAGTCGCTGAAAAATCAAATGCAGGGCAAAACATATTAAATAAAATAAGAGAAGGGCAACAAACTGTAAGTGAAGACTCAGCAGACCAATTGCCGAGAATTGCTTATAAAATGGCAACAGGTTCAGGTAAAACTGTTGTAATGGCTTGTTTCATTTTATATCATTATTTCAACAGACAAGAATATAGAAACGATACTCGTTTTGTTGACTACTTCTTAATAGTTGCACCTGGAGTTACAATCAAAGACCGATTAGGAGTTTTATTTGTTGACACAAAAACAAAAAATCCAGCAGAAATTCAAGATTACTATCATGTAAGGGCTCTTGTTCCTCAAAACATGGAGCATCGATTGGACAATTTAAATGCAAGATTAGTTATTACAAATTATCACACTTTTGAACCAAAAACCTTAAAAGGAAATAAAAGAAGTCCATTTGATGGTAAAGTAGATTTAGAAGGAAATAAAATTGATACTGGAAACCTTGAAGATTTTTCTCAAGTTATAAAACGAACATTAAGCAAATTCAAGTCAGGTACTCGTTTGCTTGTAATGAATGATGAAGCACACCATTGCTATTTGCCTAAATCAAAAGGAAAAACCTCAGACAATGAAGAAGCAGACGAGAACCAAAGAGCCGCAGTTTGGTTTACAGGATTAAAAGAAATCTCAAAGCGTTTTAAACTTCAAAATATTTATGACCTTTCGGCAACCCCTTATTATTTAACTGGTTCGGGATATACTCCTTACAGTCTTTTTCCTTGGGTCGTATCTGATTTTGGCTTGATTGAAGCAATTGAATCAGGTTTAGTAAAAATTCCATTTTTACCCGAAAGTGATAATACGCAAGAATTAACAATGCCTGTTCTGAGAAATTTATACGAGCACGTAAAGGATGAATTGCCAAGAAAAGGTCAACGAAAACAAAAATCAGAAGCTGCTAAAGAAGGTCAAAAAATTAAAGAACAGCCGCCAAGATTACCAGCATTAGTGAAAGCAGCTCTCGACCAATTCTACGGTCACTATGTTGAATATTACAACGGAGTAAGAAAGAATCAGGAACAAAAGGCAAATCTTTTTTCTTCTCCACCGGTTTTTATTTTAGTCTGCAATAACACATCAGTTTCTAAAGAAGTTTACAAATACATTGCTGGATATGAATATTTGGATGAAAATGAAAAATTAGTAACTGTTTCTGGAGCAAAAGAATTATTCAGCAATTATGACCATGTTACAAAGAAACCACTAAAAAGACCGCCCACTCTATTAATTGACAGTGATGCATTAGACAATAGCGACCAGATAAATGAAGATTTCAAGAAAATATTTGCTTCCGAAATAGAAGAATTTAAAAAAGATTATGCACGCCTACATGGACAAGGAAGTGCAGAAAACATTTCAGATGGTGAAATTTTACGTGAAGTAGTAAACACTGTTGGCAAACAAAATAAATTGGGTTCTCATATTCGTTGCGTTGTTTCTGTTTCAATGCTTACTGAAGGTTGGGACGCTAATACAGTTACTCATATTATGGGTTTACGTGCGTTTGGTTCTCAACTACTTTGCGAACAGGTTGCAGGTCGTGCTTTGCGAAGAATGAATTATTTTTTACAAGGGTATGACAAAGATGGAAATCCAACAGAGGATAAAAGAAAAATAGTTGTTTATAAATTCCCACCTGAATATGCTCACATCATTGGAGTTCCTTTTAAAATGTTCAAAGGTGGTAAAACAGAACCACCCCCACAACCAGTTGATTTAACTCATATAGCTGCATTACCAGAAAGGCAAGAAAAAATGGAAATTGAATTTCCAAATGTTGTTGGTTATCGAATCGAAAACTATGATGGCGAAATAAAATACGATTTCAGCAATATTGAAAATTACGAAATCAGAGGAGATATTACTCCAATTGAAACTCAATTAGCCAGTGCCTTTTCAAAAGAAGAAATACAAATTAAAATACAATCTGTTCTCGAAAAAAGAGACAATGAAGTTGTTTTTTGGTTAACCAAAGAGCTTATTAAATATCATTTTTCGGATGACGAAGGAAATCCTAATTTCCAACGCTTTAATAAATTGAAAACTATTGTTGATGAATGGTATAATAAAAAAGTAATATTATTAAACATTCAAGACCAACGATATAAAAGGCTTCTGTTTTTTGAAGAACCCAAAAAAATGGTTGACCATATTGCAAGAGGTATCAATCCGCATATCAACACTACTGAGCATGTTCGTCCTGTTTTTAATTATTACAATAAATTCAGCAGTACAAAATATGTAAACGGAAATACAACCAAAGAAGTGTATGCAACCCAAAAGAGCCACGTAAACTATGTGGTTATGGATAGCGACTGGGAAGGTATTGCAGCTAAAACCCTTGAAGAATTGCCCCAAGTAATTAGTTATGTCAAAAATCAATTTTTGGGTTTTGCAATCCCTTATGTGAAAGAAGGTAAAGACAAAAATTATTTCACAGACTTTATTGTGCAATGCAAAGGCAAGGACGGTACTATTAAAAATCTGATGATTGAGATAAGCGGTTTTAGTAAGGATAAAGCCGAAAAAAAATGGTTTGTTGAAAATCGTTGGATTCCAGCTGTAAATGCACTCAAAGATAAATACGAATATCCTGAATGGCATTTCATTGAAATTGCTAATGACATTCGCAATATAAAGAATCAACTAATTGAAAAAATTTCGAGTATTTAAGATATGGCAAAGAAAATAGACAGCATAAAGCACAGCAAAGATACACGGGTTCATATACCAAGTAAGGAAGAAGCCGGTTACGAAGAAGCAAACTCTAAAGTACAATCCGGTAAAAAAATATTGGAAATACCCAAAAACCCCGTTGTACATCGTGGACAAGACCCCGAGTTGTTTTGGCTTAATAAATACGGAAATGACGACCGTGATGATTTATTACGGGTTGATATAAGGAGTTTGTACCGCCATGAGCATATTGCACCCGAAACACTTATTAAAAACCTTTACAAGCTAACAGAAACAAAAAGCGACCAGTTAGATTTGTTCAGTATTAATGAACTTTTTGGGAATGCATTAGAAAAAGACGAACTCGAAAAAGTAGGCGAATATTATCACCATCAGGACGGCTGGACAAACCGCCTGATACAAGGCGACAGCCATTTGGTTATGGCAAGTTTGCTGGAACGCGAAGGAATGGCAGGTCAGGTTCAAATGATGTATTTTGACCCACCTTATGGTATAAATTACAGTTCAAATTGGCAGGTGAAAATTACCAATACGAATGTTAAAGAAAGTAGCGATGATGATTTGTCTGGTGAACCCGAAGTTATAAAAGCTTTTCGTGATACATGGGAATATGGTATTCATTCATATTTAAGTTATTTGCGAGATAGATTATTAATTGCTTTGGAATTACTTCATGAAACAGGCTCTTGTTTTGTTCAAATATCATCTCAAAATGTCCATTTAGTAAGGTCATTAATGGATGAAGTTTTTGGTAGTGATAATTTTGTTAGCCAAATAGCATATAGAACCAAGAATATGACAATTGATACAAAACTTTTAGGTTCAGTAAATGATTTTATTGTTTGGTATGCAAAGGATAAGGAAAAAGTAAAATATCGTAAACTTTACCAAAAAACGAGCGTTGAAGGTGACACCCATTGGAATATGTACCAACTACCAGATGGTTCAATCCATAAAATGACAACAGACCAAATTCACAACCATAAACTTTTGCCAAAAGATGCCGACCCAGTTCGTCTTACTGCATTATATCCAATAGGTTTTAGTAAAGACCGTGTTTTTGATGTAGAATTTGAGGGCAAAACTTATAAGCCTGCAACAAATAGGTCTTGGAAATTCGATTTGGATGGTTTTAAGAAACTAGTTGCAGCTAAAAGAATAATGGCTTACAATGAAGGTCGAACAATTAATTATATTTTGAAGTTGTCTGATTATCCAGTCTCTCCCATGCATTCATTATGGCATGAAACAGCACCAGCATCATCCAAAGAATATGTTGTTCAAACATCAACCACGCCAATACAACGTTGTATTCAAATGACAACTGACCCAGGTGATTTAGTTGTTGACCCCACTTGCGGAAGCGGTACGACAGCATTTGTTGCAGAAATGTATGGAAGAAGGTGGATTACAATTGATACAAGCAGAATTGCACTGAATATAGCTAAACTTAGATTAATGTCAGCAACATTTCCATATTTCAAATTATATGATGAAGAAGGAAGTGATATAAGACAAGGTTTCATTTATGACAAGGCACCACATTTAACACTTGAAAGTATTACAGGTTCAGAGCCATCTGAAGATGTTACTTTATTTGACAATCCTAAAAAAGACAACAAAAAACTTCGTGTAAGTGGTCCATTTACCGTTGAAACTTTACAAAATTTTGAACCGGTAAGCCCTGATGAATTAGATGATGAAATTCGTGTAAACGAAGAAGAAGGTGCATTTGAAGAAGTAATTAAACAGCATTTAATCAGTGCAGGGGTAAAAAATGGAAGAAAGGATGAACATGTAGTTTTTACAAGAATTGAACTTTTAAGTCATAGTTATTTACATGCTGAAGGGTTTTACCAGACTGCCAAAGGTGAAGCAAAAGCTTATTTTCATATTGGGCCAAAATTCGGCACTGTAAGCAAAAAATCGGTTAGCGAAGCTGTAAAAGAATGTCAAAGCCGTGGCGATGCTACTTGGCTTGTAATTCTAGGATTTAGCTTTGAAAGTGATATTCAGGGAAGCGTTCAAACCATGAGTGTTGGTAATTTTGAAGTTACCAAAGCACGCATACACGATGATTTATTGCAAGATGGTTTAAAAAAGAAACCTGCAAAAGCAGCGGCAAGTTTTGTTACCATTGGTGAACCTGACATAGCAGTCCATAAAAAAGGAAATACAGTTTCTGTCGAAATACAGGGTCTTGATATTTACGACCCTATAAAAGACGAAGTGAAACCCCGCAATGTCAATGATATTGCCTACTGGATGGTTGACGATGATTACGATGGCAGCAACTTTATTGTAAAACAGGTTTTCTTTTGCGGTGGCGACAGCAGTGAATTTGATAAATGGAAAAAGGGATTGAGTGAAGCTGCTAAACAAGATACGAAAAAGAAAGCAGAAAAAACATTACGTATTGAAATTGACGAAGAAGCTTTTAACAGGCTGTATGGTCATATTTCACATCCTATTGAGATTACAAAGAAAGACCAGAAAATAGCTGTAAGAATGATTTCACAATTTGGAGAAGAAAGTACAAAAGTGATAACAGTATAAAACTATGGCAAAAGTAAGTCAAAATATCAGCAGCGACAGTCTTTTTCATTTCATAAAGAGAAGAGAGTGGCTTTTAGCAATTCTTAAAAAGAAGTCATTTCAGGCAAGGTATGTTTATGAAGATATTCCTGAAATCAAATATAAAGTAGGTATTCCGATGAAATGCTTTTGTGATATTCCGCTTGGTATGATTAAGAAGCATTTGAGCAATTACGGAAAATTTGGAATAGGAATTACAAAAGAATATGCAAAGAAAAATACATTTTCGCCGGTAATCTACATTCACGAAAATTCTGATACGTTGAAAAGGTATCTGAAATCAATGAAAAAGACAGATATTTTCAATGACCCTCACAGTTTGTTGCCCTATTTTAAAATTGATGAACGTAAGCATAAATCAGCAAGCGGTAATATGTTGAGAGACAGGTTTTACGATGAAAGAGAATGGCGTTATATTCCTTCTAGTCCTAAATTCATTGACTTTACAGGATTTGACGAAGAAGAAATCAGAAAAACAAGACTTGATTTTGAAAATAAGAATATTGATACTGATTTATTAAAATATGTTTTGCCCTTTGAATACTCTGATATAACCTACATTTTTGTTCAGCAGCAAGAAGATGTTGACAAAGTAATCGAAGAAATAAGAAGCACTAAAATTGAGCAATTACAACAAGACAGATTAATAGCAAAAATAATAACATCAAGACAAATTGAAAGAGACTTTTAGCCAACTCGATTTGCAAGCACATTGCCAAAGCCCCACGAGCCAACGCTCCAACCAAAGCTTTGTCAAAGAGCTTGCAAAGCCAACGCACGGACAGAAAGACATTGCAGCAAAATTCAAAGAAAAATAACTGGATAAATGAACAACGAAACGCCAACAAAGTGTATATGCCATAAGGGTTTCAGTGGGTATTCAAGCATTGTATCCCGCTCAAACTTTCGTGTCGGTGGACAGGAAACTGCCACGCAATCCCTTACGGCACATACACTCGACCGTTAGCAGCAATTCCCCAGATAGACCGGATCGTAATCGGTTCTTTAAAAGGTACGATTTCTCTCCAGTCTATTGACTTCTAAGGCTAACGAATGTCGGATAGAAGGTGAGAAAGGAGTAAAAAAAGGATAAAAAATGTACACTGAATATCAACAACTTGCTTGACGTTAGTTAGTTGATCCTTAATAATTATTAACAATCAGATTGTTAATAAGTTATGAGTGTAAAATGAGTAAAATATGCAGGAAAATGATTAATTTTAATCAAAACCCTGCAAATTATGATGAAAAAAATCGAGA
>JAQWBQ010000045.1 GCA_028706295.1 Bacteroidales bacterium | reverse complement strand
TCAGACTACAAACCATTTTACGAAGATAATACAATTTTTCCAAAAACAAGTAAGTGTTTATAAAAGAATGGTAACTGTTGCTAAAAAATTAGTAAGTGTAGCAAATTAATCATATTACCTACCATTGTGAATGTTTCAGGAAATTCTTTGAAAATAAAAAAAAGCCGCCCGGAGTGGACGGCTTTTAATCAATTCTGATTTTATTTCAAGATCAATGCTGCACGATGACCGATTTTGAAATACGTTTACTGTCGGATGTCACCACAATACTGTAAACATTGTTGGGTAACCCTTCCATCGACATCGTATATTCCTTTGTTGCCTGTTTGGCTACAGTATGCGACTGTACCCTTACACCGAAATGGTTAAAGACCTCCACCGTACAGTTTGAATTCGTAAACAAATCGGTTTTTAAGGTTACTGACGATACGACCGGGTTCGGATAGGTCACCAGGTCATAGATCGCGATGTGAAATACATCTGCGCTCTCATCGAATGTCCCCGGAACCAGCACACTTGATATTTTGATCTTATACGTACCTTCCGGCATGTAATTCGGTATCCACCAGCTCCACGAAGTACCTGATGTTGCCCAAGTCAGCGTCTCATAAGAAAGATCCGGCTTCTGCAACTCGATCTTCACATCCTCAGCAATCGTCTTGGTCCAGGTGATCGGATGGGTTGTATTCACACCCCACCATTCACCACCGTTCGGACTCGTAAGCGTTACCGTGCCTCCTGCTGTAAGTACAACGTTAAATGATACTACATTTAAAATTGTTGGATCCAGCACGCTCGACACCCTCAATTGGTATCCCGAAGCCGGTGTGAAATAATTCGGGATCCACCATTCCCAGGAGGTGCCTCCGACCGACCAGGCCAGATCACCCCAGCTCGCGGTTGTTGGATTGAAAAGCTCCAGCCTCACATTTTCCGGGAAGAGCTTACCCCATGTGATCATATGGGTCGTACCCAACACCCAGTTCTCACCACCCAGCGGATTGGTGAAGGCAACTGTACCACCTGAACTTACAGCTATTGTAAACTGTTTGACTTTAAAGACCGAAGGGTCTGCTACTCTAGAAACCCGGAGATAATAGTTGGTACCATATTGCATGGTATTGGGAATCCACCAATCCCAGGAATTACCACCCACCGACCAGGCCAGCACTTCCCAAGTCCCGCCTCCGTTGAACGGATTGTATAACTCAATCTTTACATCATCGCTGAAACTCTTGGTCCAGGTTATTGCATGGTTGGTATTTCGCACCCAGGTTGTTCCTGTTAGCGGGGCTGTTATCGTCAGGGTACCTCCGGGCGCCGTGGCGGCAATATTAAAGGTAACTTCATTCCGGATCGAAGGATCCAATACGCTCGATACCCTCATGGTATACCCATTGGCGGCCGGTTGCCAGTTGGGAATCCACCACGTAAAGGAACTTCCGCCAATCGACCATGCCAGCGTACCCCAGGTTGCTGTCGTCGGATCCAAAAGCTCAATCCTTACATCTTCTGTGAAGAATTTGGTCCAGGTAATTGTCTGGCTTGTATTGCGTACCCAGGTCACTCCACTGGTCGGAGAGGTCAGGGATACTGTTCCACCGGCACTAAGTGCAATAGCGAATATGTGTTCATCCGCAATCAATGGATCCAAAGTACTGGATATCTTAACCCGGTAACCCACCGTAGGAGTTAAATACGAGGGTATCCACCAATCCCACGTCGTACCACCGACCGACCACGCCAACAACTCGTACGCTGAGGTAATCGGATTATAAAGCTCTATCTTGACATTTTCAGGGAAAGTCGTTGTCCATGCTATCGTCATTTTTGAATTCCGTGCATACGTGCTTCCGATTGCCGGTGTGCCAATAATAACACTCCCACCCGCACTCGTTCCGATTGTAAACGTATGCTCCTGGCTGATCATCGGGTCAAGAGTACTTGATACTTTAATTTTGTATCCTGCCGATGAGGTCATATAATGCGGAATATACCAATCCCAACTGCTACCTCCTACCGACCACGCCAACAACTCGTAGGCAGCAGATACCGGATTCCAAAGTTCAATCTTGACATTCTCAGGAAATGTTTTAATCCAGGATAAGGCATGTGTCGTATTTTTCAGCCAGGTCTCGCCACCAGCTGGCGATGAAAGCGTGATTGTACCTCCGCCGCTGGCCGCGATATTGAAAACATTTTCAAAATTGATCAAGGGATCCAAAACACTCGAAACCTTGATCTTGTATCCATTAGCAGGAGTTATGTAAGATGGTATCCACCAGGCCCAGGTAGTTCCACCCACTGACCAGGCCAGTGTTTCATAGACTGAGGTCAAGGGATTCCAGAGTTCCAGTTTGACATTTTCGGAGAATGATTTGGTCCAGGCAATGGTCATCGTTGAGTTACGGGGATAGGTCGCGGTTGCAATAGGTGGTGTTGTTAAAGTAACAGTCCCGCCCATACTGGCAACTACCGAGAAAGCTTCCTCCTCATTTATACCGGAATCATTTGTACTAGAGACCCTGATCTTATATCCAGAAGCAACAGGCAAATCAAACGGTACCCACCAGCCCCATGTTGATCCCGATACGGAAGCAGTCAACGTACTGTATCCAGACAAGGGATTGAACAACTCAATCTTTACATTCTCAGGAACATTCGTCTTGGTCCACTGAATGTTATAGTTTGAATTCCTTAAAATGTTCGGGTTCCCCGATGGCGCAGTCACGTTGATCGCTGCACCAGGAAGACTTCCTGAAATGGTCAGGGGATTGTCAGAAACATCGAAGCAGCCTTCAGGAACAACCGATCTGGAAATTTTAATAAAGTAGTTGGTGCCTGGTGTCATCCAGTTTGGAACGACCCACGAATAGGAGTTCCCGCCCACAGATGCTGCAATATTCATTGAATAGGTACAGGTGGCTGAGGAGGTGCCACTGTAAAGGTCAATGATTACGTTGGAGGTCAGGTTATCAACCCAGGTAATGGTATGGGATGATCCTTTTAACCAGGTTTCCCCTCCATTGGGCGAAGTGACTGTGACATAGGGAGCCTGTCCAGAAACAAAAGAAAAGGCGCCGATGACAAAAACAGTCGCTAAAAGTAATTTGTAAAAATTAGCTTTCATATGGTTTGTTTTTACTTATTGACATATTTAAACATTTCGAGAAGTATAGTTTTTTAGCATTTTACAAAATTACGCCATATTTCACCCGAATCAAGTGGATGTAATTAGAAAATAAGTAAGTGTTGCCGGTTTTCTTGTAAGTGTATCCGGTTTATTCTGATGTTATTTTTGACCAGATCGGGAGGGATCCGACATCGGATTCAAACCTTATATAAGTACGGCACCAGATGGCATTAGACCCTGATGGGTTTTATATCAATACAAACCGTAAAAACAGGGAGAAATAATTAACGTGTCGCTGAATTCAGCGTATAAGCGCCTATTAAACGCGAATATAATGATCCTGTTTCTGTATAATATATCCTGATGGAGTAATCATTCTCCGTTTCCCAATGGCTTCCTTCGATAAGGGTTTCATCACCTCTGACCCTACCTTTTTCCCGAAATACATATAGATAGTTATAGTACCCTTGTTTTAAAAGGAGATCGGTTTCATACCCTCTTCTGGAAAGGTTATATTTCATTTTAGAAACATCATTTAACTGCATCTGCGTGAGGTCACCCAGGATATAAAAATCGCCGTTTGGGATGGCGGCAGGATAGGGAAGAAAAAAATGAACAAGCGCGTAATCTGCTTCAATCGCGCTATTTTCGGCATGCTCCTCGTTTTTGATAAAAAACCGGCCATTCAGATCCTGATCAAAAGTGTACTGTTTGTAGGTCCGGGGCAGATCGTTCAGCAGATAGACCTGTGTCATGGTATCAAACAGAATTTTACGGATGTACTCCGATTGATAGAGCAGACTTTTGATATCGAAATTCCGGAACTGGTTTCCTCCTGCGAAGGTAATGTTTTCATCGTACCGGTAATCCAGTTCACCCGGTCGGGAAAACCGTGGTTTCAGAACGATGATTTCATTATCGGTTCTTCCGTTTTGCTGAACTACTGTACGGATTTCACGGGTCACATCATTAATCTGAAAACCATTCAGGTTGACTAAAAAATCAACCTGCTGGCTCATTTGCTGTACTCCCGGCAGCGAGCTCTGTACAACGCGTCCTGAGAGGGTAAGAGGAGTCGTTTCTGCTACCAGGAACCGACGGGTAAATACGATCCTGTAAGGCTCTTCTTCATAGACGATGAGCAAGTAATTACCGCTTACCTTTGGGCTCATATTTTCTGTGGGGAAAACCGCTGAAAAATGGATATATTTTACCGTGGTGTTATAAGAATATTCAAACCGGTCAATATTTTCTTCCCTCCATCCTGCAATGAAGTCAGCAGGGTCCATGTGTTCATTCAGGGTCCAGTCGAAATTGCACTGTTGAATGGTGAATTTGTAACGCTTCAGGTCTGGTCCCAGATCGTCGAATGAAAAGGCCAGACGCTCCTCCGATCCCAAATGAATTAACGGCATTGACAACGCATCTGCCTCTTTGTGAACCTGAATGGTCCTGATCATCGGATCATAACAGATATTTTCAGCAGGAATGGCTGCGTGAACCAAAAATGAACCTGTGAATATGAAAACTAAAACCAAAATTTTTCTCATCGGATCAGGTAATTGTCAGGAATGAGGGAATTCATCAGGCTGGCAAATTAACAGAATTTAGGAAATAGCATTTTCGTTATTTATGAATGTTCTGCGCCGGAATTCAGAACATATTATGGCAGCGGCAACCGCTGCATTCAACGATTCGGCACGATTTCGTCCTTTGGGAGAGGCAGCGGGGATTGAAATCCTGTGTTGTATCAGGGGTTCAAGCCTTACTGAAATGCCATGGGATTCGTTTCCAATGACGATAATACCATGGCCCTGAATATTTTCAGTTGAATATATCGATTCTCCCTCTAAAACAGCTCCGAAAACCGGGAAAGGCCCGACAGGAATATCCCGGACTACGGTATGCGGATGGAGGAGTGCTTTTTCCAAATCAGTTACATAAATTCTGACTCTCGCTATGGAACCCATGGTGGCCTGAACAACCTTTGGGTTATAAGCATCAACGCTGGAATGTGAACACATGATTGAGCCGATTCCAAACCAGTCGGCGATCCGGATTATGGTTCCAAGGTTGCCCGGATCCCGGATATCGTCGAGTGCCAGGATAAGCGGGTTGACCGATCGGTCGGCAGAGGTGGTGAAAGGTTCGGATTTGATACTGTCTGAAGAACCGGGAGGATCAGGATTGGAAGTCAGGTCGGTAACATCTTTTTTGGCATAATCGGGAATCCGGACGACCGCCAGCACCGGACTCGGAGTGGTCAATGAGGATATCCGTTGCATTTCGCGGGGCAATGTTTCAAAGACTGGAATGTTGTTCGTCGCCTCATGATGATGATTCTGCATCCACTCCCGTGTGGCGTATATTCCCTGAACCCGATATTCGCTATCAAGGATTTCCCCGACGATTTTTTGTCCTTCGGCAATAAAACAATTGTACTCTTCCCTGAATTTTTTTTGATGCAGGGAGGATATGAATTTTAACTGTTTGGCTGTGAGCATAAAAAAAATCCCGGAATCCTTAAATCCCGGGATAAAGTTACAAATTCCGTAAATGTTATTCAGCAAAAACCTCGAAGGTAATTTCGATATGAACTTCTTTATGAAGGTGGATTTTTGCTTTATAGGTTCCCAGTTCCTTGATATGTTCCTGATCAACATGGATTTTTTTCCTGTCGATATCGAAGTTGAACTGTTCTTTTAATGCCTGTGCGATCTGGATTGCATTGACCGATCCAAAGATCTTACCGCTTTCTGCGGCTTTTGCTCCGATTTTCACCACAATATCCTTCAGGTTCTGAGAAAGATCCTCGGCCGATTTTTTGATTTTTGCTTCCTTATGTGCCTTTTGTTTAAGGGTTTCAGCCAGCATTTTCTTGTTTGAATCAGTTGCGAGAATTGCTATTCCTTGCGGGATCAGGTAATTTCTTGCATAACCCGGTTTAACCGATACCTTTTCATTTGCATATCCCAGGTTCAGGACGTCTTGTTTTAAAATCACTTCCATGGTTATGACCTCCTTATTTTAATAAATCTCCAACATAGGGTAAAAGAGCGATGTGACGGGCGCGTTTAACAGCCTGTGCCACTTTACGCTGGTATTTGGTAGAGGTTCCCGTAATTCTGCGCGGTAAGAGTTTCCCCTGTTCGTTGACAAATTTGAGCAGGAAGTCAGCGTCTTTATAATCGATATACTTGATGCCACTCTTTTTAAAGCGGCAATATTTTTTCTTTTTGGTATCGACCGCTATCGGGGTCAGATATTTTATTTCGCCTTGTTGTTGTGTTGCCATGATAAAAAATTTTTGAGTTGTTACTGTGCTTTTTCCTCTTTTGCCGCTTTTGACTTGTTCCTTTTCTTTTCGTTATAAGCCAGCATGTGCTTATCAAGAACAACAGTCAGAAATCGGAGAATACGCTCATCGCGTTTGAAAGTCACTTCCCATTCGCGAATGATCGAAGCCTCAGCTTTGAATTCAATCAAATGGTAAAAACCGGTTGACTTCTTTTGAATGGGATAGGCCAGTTTGCGTAACCCCCAGTTTTCCTCAAAAATGATCTCGGCTCCTTTGCCGGTAAGGAATTTTTGATACTTTTCTACCGTTTCCTTCATCTGTTCATCAGACAAAACGGGAGTCATAATGAAAACGGTTTCGTACTGTTTTAACATTGTCAATTGATTTTAATAGGTTTATATTTTTTAAAAAGGACTGCAAAATTAGAAAGAATTTATCAGTTTGCCAAATATTCCTGGTGTCGAATATGAAAACCTGTTCCCAGGTATTTCCATTCTGATCCGACCGGGGCAATTTTCTGCCGGTTCGCAAGAACAGGAAAAGAGAATGAATTCTCAGACGGGTGAAATTTTGTTAAGGAGAACCACTGCGTATGCTGACACACCCTCCTCCCGGCCGATAAAGCCAAGTTTTTCACTGGTTTTTGCCTTGACCGAAATCCGGTCGACCGGAATGTCGAGGCAATTTGCCAGGCATTCCCGCATCAGTGGGATCATGCTTTGGAGTTTCGGGACCTGAAGAACAATGGTGGTATCAATATTTCCGATTTGATATCCGGCTGAGGTGACAAGCGACTGGGATCGTTGCAGCAAAATTTTGCTGTCGATCCCTTTAAAAGCATCCTCCGTGTCGGGGTATTGTGTCCCAATATCACTGAATCCGGCAGCTCCCAGCAAAGCATCGATGATCGCATGGATCAGGGTATCTCCGTCAGAATGTCCTATGGCTCCTTTGGAATGGGGTATCAGTATCCCTCCCAGGAAAAAAGGCACATCCGGGCTCAATTTATGGGTATCAAATCCGAATCCGATCCGGAACATGCTTTTTCAATTCTGACGTGAACGACATTAAGGCTACACGTCACATTAGAATCAGTTAGTTGACTTTTCCTCTTTGGTATCGGTCTTCGAAGCCCTGTCGAAGTTGAACAACAGGGTAAATTGCAATGTATTCTGCAACGGATTGTTATTTTTTATGGGCAGCAGATAAGAGAAGTCAAGTCCAAAAACGTTATACCGTAATCCGGCTCCGAGGGTCACGAATTGCCGATCGCCTTTGTATTTTGATTCATAGAAATAACCGGCACGGATGGAAAACAATTTGTTATACCAATATTCTGCCGCAATGGCTACATTGATTTCCTGCAATTCTTCCGTGAATCCCCAGGGTGCATCATAAAATGACTGAATCATTCCTTTCACCGGTGAAACATCAGGATCCATTCCATACTCAATAACCTTTTTCCCGTCAGGACCAATAATCGGGCTGCCGTTGGAGTCGAGTGCATAGACAGGTGGCGTTGGTACCAACAATTTGGTAAAATCAAGTGAAAATGACAGGCGATTATAATCATCAATATCCATGGTGAAGGAAGGACCGATCCTGAGGGTAGTAGGGATAAAATCGCGAACAACCGAGGTACTGCTGTACGACATTTTTGCCCCGATGTTCGAAATATTGAGGCCCGCGTCAATGGATGCGCCGGAGATTCCTGTTATCTCCATTACATGGTGGTAATAGATGGCAACGTCGGCAGCGATGGAGGTACCGGGTCGCACATCATAATTTGAATAGTTTACAGGCACCAGGTTTGAATAGATGAACCGGGCGGCAACAGCTCCTGAGAATTCACGGGAGAATTTCCGGGCATAGGTTGCGTCAATGGCCCATTCATTGGGTTTTACTTCGCCCAGTTCCTGGCCCACATCGTTGGTGAACATCACGGCTCCCATGGAAAAGAACCTGAGTGATGCCGCGATCGCTTGTTTATCGCCAAGTTTTCCGTATCCGGTCACGGAAGCAAGTCCGATATCGTTGACCAAGCCTCTTAACCAGGGAACATAACCGATACCGAACCCGAACGATTTCTCCATAAACGCGTATTTGGCGGGATTCCAGTACATCGAGTATGCATCGGGAGTGGTTGCTGCCCCAAGGTCTCCCATGCCTCCTCCCCGGGCATCAGGGGCAATTGAAATAAAGGGAACGGCAGTGGAGATGACCCTGCTTCCATCTGTGGGTTCTGTTCCTTGTGCAAACAATGAGGTCGTTGCCATGGTCATTGCCACTGCTAAAAGTAACCTGGTCTTCATTTGATTCATTCTAAATAGATCGTTAAAATAGTAAATAAAAAAAACTGGCAAATAAACGGTATTGCCTGGAAGTTATTGCATGTATTAAAAATCCAACGAGAAAAAAATCACATTCACTTGATAATCACCAGTTTTTGAGTAGTCTCAGAATAAGAACCATTGGCGCCTTTAAAAATGATCTTGTAGGGATATAGTCCGGAATTCAATTTCCTTCCGTTGGCATCTGTCCCATCCCAGGAAAGCGCCATGGAGTTATCCTGCGGAATTTGCCAACCGGTTTTCAGGGTCCGGACCATTCTTCCATTCAGATCATAAATACGTATTTCCACTTCAATACCACCATCCACCTGCTGTTGAGGCTCAAAAATGAAGGTTGTGTGGTCGAACATCGGGTTGGGAACGTTCATGACATTTTTCACAGTCAAATTGGTTGTACCGGACACAAAAAACATGATTGACTTCTCGGAAGAATTGTCAAAAAGGTCCCATGCTTTCAATGAAAGCGTATGAAGCCCGGCCGAAAGACCTGATAATTTACAGGTTACTGTTCCATTTGTAAAGGAATTGAATTCAGGCTGATAATAATCGTTAAGCAGGGTTGAATGGACCCGGTCATTGTCTATTGTCATGGTGATTTCATGACCAATTCCCAACCCGATTGCATTAATTCCGTTTTCATCATACAGGTCGGCCAGTAAAAGCGGAGCGGAGGTTGTCCGCGACCCGGAGATGAAAGATCGGTCGTCGAGAAATAAGTTGATATCCGGTCCAGGGTTAACAGGAGTGATGTTTTCCATTCCTCCGATCATGATTTTATCAGAATACCCGGTTGCGTCAAGCACATCATTCCAGGCATAATAGGATATTTTTCCGGATCCAACAGGTAAAGAAATAGCCCTGGGAATGATACCTTTTACAATAAATTCACCATGGGTCACGGAAACATCTCCGTGTAATATCAGGCTATTCTGCATTTTAAAGTCCTCCGGGTAGGTCTCACCCTGCCGGTTTGCAAGGGTGCGGTAAGTAACCTGCTTGTCGAATATCCTGCAATTCAGCGATCCATCAAAGGATGTCAGGGTATTTCCAGATTCATCTTCGATTCGACCTTTAATCTCTACCGTCGACATGCCTTTCACCGTGTCTGCCTGGTCGGGGAAAATATGATTGATCTCTTTGGTGACTACTTTCATTTCGGGGAAAGCGATGTTTTGAGCCGGGTCGCCAAGTAAGACGAAATTGCGCAGCGATTCACTGTTGAGATTGTTATTTTTTGATATCCGGATCAGGTCCCCCATTTTTATATATGCTCCTTTGTCATCCAGATCCATCAAATGGCGGAAAAAGCTGGTATCGAGTTTAATATTCTGACCGGCGAATGCAAGACGGGTTGTCGAATAGAGTGCGATAGCGCCTCCATTCTCGTGGAGGATCACCATTTCACCGGCTGTGAACCGTTCCGGATTGTCGAACCTGCTGAACTCACAGGTCGCAGTGATAAATACAGGAAGCCGGTCAAAGTTGTTCCAGACCTGGATGTCTGAAGTATTCAATGCCTGCTCGTAGCTCCAGCCGGTTTCACCACCGTGTCCGGTATAATTAATGATCAGAGATCCCTTGTCAACGGCCCGGTTGATGGCGGCTGTTGCGTCGGGAAAGCGATAGCCTCCCGGGATTGGTTCGATCTGATAGGCATCGAGGTAAATTTTATTTAGATTGAAAACCGGGTATTTATCAGCGACTATTTTACAAAGCTCTTCCGCCTGATGCAGGTGAAGGTTCTGATTTTCATCATCGGCCACGAAAGCGATGTTATTCCGCCACGCTGATCTGACGGGATATTCTTTCACGTCATAATGTAATATTTTATTGATCATGGCTTGGGCTTCTTCAACCGTGGATACCGGGAATCTTCCGATTCCGATATCGATGCGGCCATTTGCGCTCTGTCCCGATTGATCGGCCATGATACCATAATAGTCGTCGGTTACATAAGATGCCGTTCCTGCAAGTGATTCCTGTGACTGAAAAGTGGGTATGTAATTGTTGTTGCCCGGAATTCTGTTTTTCGGGTCGTAAGAACCATCGCCAAACAGCAGCAGGTACTTTGGAGCCTCACCGTCCGATCGGTCATAAATCAGTTTCATGAAGTCCCGGATAGCTGTTGGATCAGGCCTGCCACCTGAGAATTCGTTGAACACCTGGTCAGATGTCACAACCAATGCTGTTAACCCTTTTTCATTCCGGTGAAATTCAGCAAGCTGCTGTGCCTGATCCTTAAACAAAGGATACGTAACGATAATCAATTCCGCGGGGCTGGAGGCATGAAGGTTCTGATTTTCCAATTCTCCCGAACATCTTACTGAGAAGAAAACCGATTGATCGAACGCGACGAATTCATGCAATGTATCCGAATTTTGGAAAAAGATCAGGGTATCATGGTTGAAGGAAGTCTGTAAGTGTTTGATAGCAGCGGGGTCGGTAACATCCCAGACCTGTACGGACGCATCGGCCTGCGTGATTCGAAATTCCGAGTGCTTGCCGGGCCCCGTAACAGTACCGCATCTGAACAACATTTGCGGCCCCATCCAAACCAGCTTTCTGGCATAACTCAATTCAAGATAGTTGAGCCAACCTGTTGAATTGGGAGTTTGCAATTTATACGTTAAATTGATTGTTATATCAGGTTTCGGATTTGAAATATAGGAGTATTTGGTTGTAGCCCTTCCCATCAACGTGAATGCAGCAGGATCAGAAGAATCAACCTTCAGGGAGTCGATTTTTTCATTATTATGAGAAATAAGAAAATAGCTGATATAGGGTGATCGGGCAACCACGCTGGTCTTGAGTCTGAGAGTAAAAGTCGAATCGATATCAGGAACGACAAAATGGAAATCACGACTGTTCCGCGATTTATCGAACAATTCACCGTACCACTCTCTTCCTGAACGTAAAAGGCTCAGTGAATCCAGTTCATGAAGCTGATAATCTTCATAATTGGTGATGACATTTTCAGGATTTCCGACAGGAGGATCGGCATTCAGAACTCTCAGACCGGCATCGGTATTGATATTCAGGAAATAATAGGTCGAATCAGAGTAAAGATTCCGCTGATGTATAAAGTAATGCTTCTGCCGGTCATACGTCCATTTGTCCGCCTGCTCCCCGTAGAACAGAATGTCGTCGCCCGGATCCAGTCTGCCATTTCCATCATCTCTTACCTGTATTGCGATCTCGCGAAGGTCGTCAATTCGCGGAGTAATATTCATCTCGGGAAGCATTCCGCTGCCGTTACCAAACACCCTGATCTTAGAAATATCAACTGTTTCCGGATCGATACCAAGGGTAATAAAATCGTCGTACGTGATCTGATGGATGCCTGTTTGGGTCACCACCAGTTTGAACCATCGACCCTGAGCAAGTACCGAATGATCTTTGTGGGGCAAAGAGGCGCTGAGCGTCCAGGGTAAAATGCACAGGGTGAGTAAAATGGTAAGATACCGGTTCATGTTCAGAATAATTGGCAAAGATATAAATTTAACGGATCACCACCAATTTTGACGCCTGCTGCTTAACTGTACCGTCGGGGATTTTCACCTGGACCTGATAAACATAGGTACCTGATGAAATTTTCCGGCCATTGTCCTGCGTGCCATCCCACTGAATGGAAACATTCCGGTAACCCTGTGAATCTATAGTCCGGCCAATGGTTTTTACAAGATCTCCCATAAGTGTGAAGATGCTGATTTCAATCTCCAGTGTTTGATTCACCTGGTTGGTCTCCCAACAAAAGGTCGTTTGATCCCGCATCGGATTCGGATAGTTAATAAGGTGCTGAAAGGCAAATTCAGCCGAGGAAATCACAATAAAATCAATAGTTACTTCTGAAGAGTTGTTGTAAACGTCCCAGGCCTTCATGGTCAGCGTATGGGGACCATCTTCCATGGCACTCAAAGGGTAGGTAATGATTCCGCTCTTAAAAGTATTCAGGTCTGATACATAATAATCGTTCAGGATCATCGGGGTTGTTGACGTATGATCGAGTACAGCGGTGATATCGTGTCCGATTCCGTTTCCGACCGTATTAATACCTGAGGAGTCACTCATCACGGCAATCAGGGTTGGTTTCGGATCGGTTATACCTCCGGAAATAAAATGAAGGTTATTGAGGTAAAGTGACAACTCCGGCCCCCGGTCATCGATAGGAGCTTCATTGTTATACCCGCCTACCTGGATGTTTTCGTCAAATCCATTTGCATCGGTTTCAGCGTTGCGGGCATAATAACTTATTTTTCCCACTCCATACTGATATGCAATGTCCTTGGGAACAATGAATGAAAATGAGAACTGACCATTGACAACTTCCACTTTCCCCTTATAAACCGGGTTTTTACGCAGGAAAAACCTGAAAGGGTCATCGTAGCCATAATTTGCTTTTGTCCAAATTTCGGATGGTTTATCATATACAGTCGGGAAGAGCGTTCCGGAAAAACCTTGCTGCAGGTCTCCGGCGGCATCCCTTATTTCGCCCCGGATGGTAATCACGGAAAGTGCCTTCAGCGTATCGGGTAACGATTTATTTTCCTGCGTGTTGATCGCAGTAGTCACCACGTTCAGATCCGGGAAAGCGATCTTCATTGCCGGGTCGCCAAGAAGTACAAATGAGTGAACATTCGAAGAGTTGCCAAGCGAATCCTTTGCCTCTCGCAACAGATCACCCATCCGGAGGTATTTTCCATTGTTTTTTACGAAAAGGTACATGTAAAACCGGTCGAGAAGGGTTTTATTAGTTCCGGCAAAAGTCAGACGGGTCGTAGTAAACAGCGAAATGCCCCCTCCGTTGCTGTTCAGGAATACCCATTCGCCGGCGGAAGTACGCTCAGGATCATCAAAACGGCTGAATTCGCAGGTAGCGGTGACAAACACCGGCATGTTGTTGAAATTTCTCCATGCTTTTATATCCGGCACTTCAAGAATCCTTTCATGGGCCCAACCCACTTCACCACCGTGACCGATATAATTCATGATCAGGCATCCTTTTTCGACCCGTTTATTAATGACATCATTGACCTCAGGATAGCGTGCACCGCCTGGCGTTGATACCATGGTGTAAGCATCTGAATATATTTTATCAACATTGTAGGCCTTGAACTGATTTTCGATATCCTTTGCCAGGTCTTCGGAATCTTTTATGAACATGTTGCCGCCTTCATTCTGATCATCGGCAACGAAGGTGATGACGTTGCGCCAGTCATTCATCACCGATTCCCTGTTGGTGCTGTAATGGATAACTTTATCCACCGCGCTCTTTGCCTCAGCAAGTGTAGCAACCGGGAATCGTCCGATACCGATGCACATGTTGCCGTTGGCAGACTGTCCTTCAGTTTCCTTAAGTTTTCCGAAGTAATCATCTGCCACAAAGGAGTTGACCGGGGAAAATGATTCGACGGAGGCATAAGAAGGAACGTAGTTTGTGTTGTTCTGGATCCGGTCCTTGTAATCGTAAGAGGCATCTCCGAAGAGGAGCAGGTAAGCCGGTTCTTTGCCTGGTTCAGCCTTATTGTACATCATTCTAACGAAATCACGAATCGCGGTAATATCCTGAACCCCGGAGGAAAACTCATTGTAGATCTTCTCGGGTGTGGTCACAAATACTGAAAACTGACTCTGTTCGCGATGAAATTCAGCCAGACGGTTCGCTTCATCCATAAACAGGGGATGTGTAACAATGATGTAATCGACCGATTGTGTGGCGTGAAGGTTTTGGTTTTCAACCTTTCCAATAAATGTAGGAGAAGCAAAGGAACTCCCGTCAAAAGCAATAAATTCTCTCAGGTCGTCGGTGGCCACTCTGAAAATGTAATTGTTGCCGGTTTTTGAGGCATCCAGTCTCCGGATATTATCAATTGAGGTCACATCCCAAAAACTAAGATTCTGACCATTTGAATTGATTACAAATTCGGTTATGGCTCCCTGGTTGGTCACTGAGGCTGAACGAAACGACATCTGTGAGCCATACATGATCAATTGACGGGTGGCATTCACTTCAAGGTAGTTCAGATATCCGACCGAGCTGGAGGCTGATTTCAAATAGGACAACCTGATATCAATGGCAGGATTTGTGGAAAAAAAACTACCCGAACCGGTGACCTGTTTTGCATAATCATCGTCAAATGTTCCGGAGGTAGACGGGATGGTCAATGTTAGAAGGGAATTACCCTGGGCATAGATGGTAAAAGCGCTGCTTCCGATGGTCGACCGGGCGGCCAGGTTTCCGGTGAGAGTCACTTTTTTGGTGCCATCAATATTGGGAAAACTGAAAGCATAATTTCTGACGGTTGTAATGTCAAAAAATTGCTGATCCCACCATTCACGGCCTGATTTTGCGAGGTTTATATCGTCTTTTTCATAAAAGGCATAATCATTAAAGGTAGTAGCCACGGAGGTAGCCGGGTCGGTCAGGCTTGTCTCCTTGCCCACTCGTATACCGGCGCCATGGTCAAAATTGAGAAAATAGCAGGTTTGATCGCTGTAGGAGTTTTTTGAATGGTGAAATAACTGGTCGGTTTTCGAGTAACTCCAGGTATCGGGTGACTCACCGTAAAAGAGTATGTAATCACCGGCATCGAATTTTCCATCATCTTCTCCCGAAACATAAATGGAATTTTCAAGTAAATCATCCACTCTTGATTTGGCATTGGATTCCGGTAACATACCTCCCCCGTTCCCAAAAATCCTAATATTTTGAGGGTTTATTGTGGCAGGATCTATTCCCGCAGTTTTGAGATCCTCATAGCCGATCCTGTAAATTCCCGAGGTAGTTACACTGAATTTGTACCAGGCTCCCTCGGCCAGGACGGATGCGGTGGCATATTTTGGGGTCAAGGATGCATGAGCCGTTCGAATCCCTTTGGTGAATTTAATCGAAAGTCCGAATGACACCAATACCTGAATGGACCCGGTTGTTGTATCCAAACGAACCGGCATGATGGCAATCCGATGGGATAGATCACCGGTAAAATTCACCGGTTCGTTCCAGATTTGAATGGCATTTCCGATCAGCCCATGGTCTCGGATGTTCATTTCTTTGGTCATTCCGATGGTGAGATAAACCGGTTCGGTTATAACCAGATCCGTGATGGTGTCGCCGACAGCGGGCGGATTGATGAAACAGTTGAAAACAGGTAACAATCCAAACTTCTGATCCAGCAAAGATCCCTCAAAGGAAAGTATGGTTTCCTGCCGGCCTGAATTAACCTCATGCGAGTGGAAAGGATTCCATTTGAGAATAAAAGGCCCTTTAGTAATCTCCGTGTTGCCCTGGGCAACCCCGGCAGCCGTCAGAATCAGAAGAATAGTTGTTATCCGGAGAAAGTGAAGTATTTTATGACTCATATCATGATCCGATTATGCATAAGACAAAAAAAAATTCAGACTGGTTGCCACCCAGAAAAAATATTCAGTAAGAGAGATTAAACTTGCTTTTTAAACGTTTGGTGTTGGTTAATATTGCAAATTACCTTAAGGCTTTACGTTTTTTTTTAGTAATATTGTAACCTCTAAACTGGCTGGATTCAGCGTTATGTCAAGAAGAAATCAGGTATTGGTTGTTATTCTCCTCTTCCAGTCTTTCCGGGGGGTTATGGCTCAGGATCCTGAATTCTCCCAGTTCTACGCCAATCCGCTGTATTTGAATCCCGCGCTGACCGGCCTGAACATTTGTCCGAGGGCCATCGGAAATTACCGGAATCAATGGCCTGGTCTTGGTAAAGCATTCAACACCTACAATGTTTCTTACGATCAATATGTCACATTTCTTCATGGTGGCATCGGCGTTTTGTTGACAGCAGACAGGGCCGGCGGGGGAAATCTGAATACGACGGTAATCAGCTTGATGTATGCGTACAAGTTTAATATCACCTCACGACTTCAGGCCAGCGGTGCGATAAAGGCAGGGTATTATCAGCGCAGGCTGGTATGGGAAAACCTGACTTTTGAAGACATGATAGATCCTCAGGGTGGATTTATTCTTCCAACCAGCGAAAAGCAACCGGACCAGCCCCGGATCGGGGTTCCTGATTTTTCTGCCGGGATTTTCCTGGCTTATGATAACCTGGTCTACGGAGGCGTTGCGGTGGACCACCTTTCTCAACCAAAGATAGGATTTTACGCGAACAATGATTCACCGTTATACATGAAGTTTACAATCCATGCCGGCGGTACCATCAACCTGCGGAAAAACGGAAGTGCAGAAGATGAAAGGGAATTTTCTCTCTCCCCCAACGTTCTCTACCAGCAACAGTTCAAATATCATCAATTAAACATCGGATTGTATCTTACCATCGATCCGTTTGTCGGGGGAGTCTGGTACCGTCACAGCTTTGAAAACCCTGATGCCATTATTCCGATGTTGGGTATCCATTATAAAAATCTCCAGGTAGGATATAGTTATGACTTCACGATAAGTAATCTGAAAGGCGCATCAGGCGGGGCTCATGAGGTATCGGCATCCTGGCAATTCCCCTGTTCTGAAAAAAGAAGACATATCAGGGCAATAAAATGCCCGCGTTTTTAGTTATATGAACAATTTATTTTCAAGCACAAACTAACACTCACAAAAAATCGCATGGAACTCCATCAGAATTTGCAGAATTTGAGGATTTCATGTAGGTTTGCAAAAAAATTTCTCGCATGAAAATGAACAGGATCTTTCAGCTTGCGGCTTTGTCGGGTATTATTATTCTGGCAGGAGCCTGCAAAAAAGAAGCTTCACGGTCAACAGGATGGGAATACAACAATCCCAAAAACGGCGGTTTCGAGGTCAGGCAATTTGCCGATCAGCAAACCGGACCCGGCCTTGTGTTTATTGAAGGCGGAACCTTCACCATGGGCAGTACCCAGGATGATGTGATGTTTGAATGGAACAACAGTCCCCGCAGAGTAACTGTTGCCAGTTTTTATATGGATGAGACAGAGGTCCGCAATCTTGACTACCTGGAGTACCTATACTGGCTCAGCCGGGTTTATGCAACCGACTATCCGGGTGTTTATCGCAAAGCTTTGCCTGATTCACTGGTATGGCGGCAGAAACTTTCTTACAATGAACCGATTGTAGAATACTATTTCAGGCATCCGGCTTACCGGAATTATCCGGTTGTAGGAGTCAGTTGGGTTCAGGCCAATGATTACTGCCTGTGGAGAACCGACCGGGTTAATGAGATGATGCTGATCAAGCGGGGCATTCTTGCCATGGATCCTGCCCAGAAAAACGAAAATAATTTCAACACGGAAGCTTACCTGGCCGGGCAGTATGAAGGGCTGGTTGACAAGCCGTTACCCGACCTGAATCCCAATGGAACAGGAACCCGTAAAGTCAAGATGGAAGATGGTATAATGCTTCCCAAGTACCGCCTCCCGACCGAAGCCGAGTGGGAATACGCAGCGCTTGGATTGGTTGGTAATACCTTGTACGAACGCGTTGTTGAAAGGAAGAATTATCCATGGAACGGGAACTATGTACGTACCGATGAAAACCGTTATTACGGAAGTTTCATGGACAACTTCAAACGTGGTAACGGAGATTATATGGGTGTTGCCGGTAACCTGAACGATGGCGCGAACATTCCGTCAGCATGTGGTTCTTACTTCCCCAACGATTACGGTCTTTACAACATGGCAGGAAATGTAAGCGAATGGGTTCTCGATGTTTACCGTCCACTCAATTCCTATGAAGTTTCCGACCTGCATCCTTTCCGTGGAAATGTATTCAAAACGCCGGTCCGGGATGCTGAAGGATTCCTTGCTGAAAAAGACAGCCTTGGCAGGATCAAGTACCGTGATATAACCACTGCAGAAGCCATGAACCGTAAGAACTACCGTCAGGCCGATAACATTAATTACCTCGACGGCGATTATGCTTCGAACATCGACAATAATGTCTGGAAAGAGGGCGCCCGGGATTCCAGCGCCACAAACCTGATGTATCAGTATGGTATGAGTTCTCTGATCACCGACCACGCCCGGGTTTATAAAGGCGGAAGCTGGAAAGATCCTGCTTATTATATGAGTCCTGGTACCCGCAGGTACCTTGATGAAAATGATGCATCCGATGCAATCGGTTTTCGTTGTGCAATGACCCGTGTCGGCGGCTCCATTGCCGGAAGATAATACTTGTTTTAATGCGGAAACCCCGTTTCTGACCGAGACGGGGTTTTTTATATATGACCCAGTTCACCGAAACGATTTACCGGCTTTTTCAAAGTCACCCATCGATCTCGACCGACACCCGGAACATTTTGCCTGGATCCATCTTTTTCAGTCTGAAAGGGGAACATTTCGATGGTAACAAATTCGCATCAGCTGCCTTGGAGCGGGGTTCTTCGTACGCCATTGTTGATGATCTGTCGGTCGTCAAAAGCGACCGGTTTATCCTCGTGGAAGATACCCTGAAAGAATTACAATCCCTTGCTACTTTTCACAGGAACAGGTTCCGGATACCGTTGATCGCAATTACCGGAACCAATGGGAAAACCACAACCAAGGAGTTGATCAGGACGGTACTGGAACAAAAGTACAGGACCGTTTCGACCTCTGGCAACTTAAACAACCATATCGGGGTACCGCTGACCTTGCTTAAGATTACCCCTGAGAGCGAAATCGCAATTATAGAGATGGGAGCCAACCATCCGGGTGAAATTGATTTTCTGTGCCGGATTGCCAATCCCGGTTATGGTATCATCACCAACATCGGTCGGGCCCATTTGGAAGGGTTCGGCTCCATGGAAGGCGTTATCAAGACTAAAACAGAACTATACCGTTTTTTAGACGAGGTCGGTGGAACCGTATTTCTGAATACAAATGATTTACTGCTCAGAAAACATGCAACGGGGCTCCACATCTCCACCTACGGATCACCGCCAGCCGAAGTCACAGTCAGGTCATCGGATGCCGATCCTTATGTTAACGCGGAAATCCGGTTGCCCGGCTGTGAAGATATAACGATCCGGACAAAACTTTACGGAAAATACAATGTCAGCAATATCGCGGCGGCAGCTTGTATCGGACATTTCTTCCAGGTTCCGGCCGACCTGATCAAAAGCGCAATTGAAGGTTATGAGCCCGCCAACAACCGGTCGCAGATCATGATGACCCGATCAAACAGGCTGATTCTCGACGCCTACAATGCGAACCCCAGCAGTATGGAAGAGGCGCTGGTTGCTTTTGCGGAAACTTCATTCTCTGAAAAGATCCTTATCCTTGGAGATATGCTTGAACTTGGGACAGATTCGGATCAGGAACATCAACATATTTTGAGAAGGATTGGCGAACTCGGACTGAAAAGGGTTTTCCTGGTCGGCCCGATATTTTGCAGGAACAATACCCTACCGGAGTATCATGGTTTCACCGATGCCGCCTTGGCAAAGTTATGGTTTGAACATCACCGGCCCGAACAGGCAACCATTCTGATCAAAGGATCCAGAGGCATGCAGTTGGAAACAATTGTTGACACGTTATAGGACCAATTAGTATTTACATGAGATATTCAGTGATAGGGTTAATGTCGGGAACCAGCCTCGACGGAATTGATATCGCTTTTTGTGAGTTCAGGCTGAACAAAGACAAATGGACCTTTGAAATTCATCAGGCTGAAACCATTCCGTACACCCGATCATGGAAGGATCGGTTATCAGCTGCAGATACCATTCCGGCGCTGGAACTTATTATGTTGGACCGGGATTTCGGACATTTTACAGGAAAGCTCGTCCGGAGTTTCATCGACAAACACAGCATTCATCCCGACTTTATTGCTTCGCATGGCCATACTGTTTTTCATCAACCCGGAAACGGGCTGACGCTTCAGATCGGGCATGGTCCGGCCATCAGGGCCGAAACCGGAATCCCGGTAGTGTGTGATTTCAGATCGCTGGATGTGGCCTTGGGAGGGCAGGGCGCTCCCCTGGTCCCCATAGGAGACCGGCTTCTTTTTTCCGATTATGACTTTTGTTTAAACATTGGGGGATTTGCTAATATTTCATTTGAATCAGAAGACAAACGGATAGCTTATGACACCGGACCCGCCAACATTGTATTAAATCAATTGGCTTCGCGGGCGGGATATTCATACGATCGGGATGGATTTTTGGCACGTCAGGGTAAGATTGACCATCATTTATTAGAAAATTTGAACGCCTGCAACTATTATAACCTGCCCCCGCCGAAATCCTTAGGTAAGGAATGGGTATCTGAAAATATAAACCCAATACTGTCAGAAATTACATTACCTGTTTGCGATTTGATCGCAACGTTCTGTGAACACATTGCCATTCAGATCGGAGAAGCAACCCGTAAGGCAAAGGTTCCGGAAACAAGGCAGTTTAGATCCTCCACAACACTGTCTCCCGAAAACAAACCGGGGTCCTCAGGCCGGACAGATAGGGGCGGTTGGAACGAATCACCGGAAATCGGGAACCCGGAAGAGCGCTGCCGGAAAAGAATCCTGGTAACGGGTGGCGGTGCCCTGAACCTTTTTCTGGTGGAACGGATTGCACATTATGCCGATGCCGATCTTGTAATACCCGACCGCCTGACGGTTGAATTTAAAGAAGCTCTGATCTTTGCTTTCCTGGCTGTCCTTCGTTGGCGAAATGAACCCAACTGCCTGAAAAGTGTCACTGGTGCCATGTACGACGCTTCAGGCGGAGGAATTTTTTAGCAACTGTTGACATTTTCATTCCATTATTATATCTTTGGTGAAACTCATTAATCGAATCATTGGGTTGATGGGATAATTATTGGTGAACTTAACCGGATAAAATTATGAGTTACAAAAAGACATTGGATTATATGTACGCCCAACTTCCGATGTATCACCGGATCGGGGCCTCTGCTTACAAAGCGAATCTTGATAACACGATTGCACTTTGTAAAATTCTGAACAATCCGCAAAAATCTTTTCGTTCGGTTCATATCTCAGGAACAAACGGAAAAGGTTCGGTTGCACACATGCTGGCATCTGTTCTGCAAACCGCTAATTACAGGACCGGCCTTTACACATCACCGCATCTCCGTGATTTCAGGGAGAGAATCAGGGTTAATGGAAAAATGATCCCCAGGTCCTATGTCTCCTCTTTTATCAAAAAGTATCAGGATCAATTTGAAAAGTTCCAACCCTCTTTTTTTGAACTTACCGTGGGTATGGCTTTCAACTATTTCAGAGATCAGCAAGTAGATATCGCGGTTGTTGAAGTCGGGCTTGGCGGTCGTCTTGATTCTACCAATATCATTACACCCGTAGTTTCGGCGATCACCAATGTAAGCATGGATCACATGCAATTTCTGGGAAACACCCTGAACAAAATCGCCACGGAAAAAGCAGGGATTATCAAACCCGGTATCCCGGTAGTGATAGGTGAAACCCAGAAAGAAACGAAAAAGGTTTTTTTGGAAAAAGCTTCCAGCTGTGACTCTGAAATTCTTTTTGCCGATCAGCTTTTTTCGGTGAGTTCAGGCGGGTCGTATCATGATTCTGCAAAAAAAAGGATTTTCGACATCGAGATGAAAGGCAGTCCATTTATGAACAAAGTTGTATTACCGCTGCCGGGATTGTACCAACGGAAAAATCTGGTCACTGTAATGGGTATTTGCAGTGTTTTAGAGAAAAAGGGGTATTCACTGACCCAGCAGGAAATCCGTGATGGATTACGCAATGTGATCGTAAACACTGGTTTTGCAGGAAGATGGCAGGTTCTGGGACAGGATCCCCTTGTTATCTGTGATACCGGTCACAACGAAGGCGGCATAAAGGAGGTTGTTGCACAACTTGCAATCACACCACATAAACAACTTCATTGCGTTATCGGATTTGTAAATGACAAACGTTTGGAACCGATTCTTGAACAGCTTCCGCTGAAAGGCATTTACTACTATTGTAAGCCGAATGTTCCGAGGGGGCTGGATGTGAAGGTGCTCCAGAAGGCAGCGACAGACTCAGGATTGAGAGGAACTGCTTATCAATCGGTAAAAGATGCCATTAAGGCGGCAATTGCAAATGCCGATAAAAATGATCTCGTATTTATCGGGGGCAGCAACTTCGTGGTTGCTGAAGCTGTGTGATTTTCTGTTCTTTTTCAGGCAGTAAAACTGAAAAAAGGAGCGCCATAAATCCTGCAGCAATAAAACTCACCAGCCTTTCGGACACACCGGTAGAAGCCTCAAAAAAATACTTCCAGATAACCGTCGATGTCGTACCGGTGATCAGTGAGGCATAGACTCCTGCACGGGAGAATTTTTTCCAGAACAAGAGCAGCAGCAATGCCGGGCCGAAGGAAGATCCGATCCCCGACCAGGCATAGGATACCAGCCCATACACCGTCTCGGTAAGGGTTAGGGCGAGAATGATTGCGATGACTCCGACCGCAAGGGTCATAAGTTGGTTGAGCAACAGCTGTTTTTTATCTGAAAATGCACTTCGGAATGTCCGGTGCAGGATATCTTCGGTGATCGACGCGGAAGAAACCGTAAGTTCTGAAGATGCAGTTGACATCATGGCTGAGATGACACCCGACAATAACACACCGGCTAAAATCGGATTTACAAACATCATAACCATTACCGGAAGGATCTTTTCCGCATCATCAGCAAGCCTGGCAGATTCTGAACCCAGGTATCCGTTCTGAACGAAACCTATCCCGAAGAGTCCGATCATAATCGCTCCGGCATACGCCAGCAGCGTCCATAAAATGGCGACGATCCTTGCCGGTTTCACATCATGCTGGTTTCTGATTGCCATCATTCGGGTAAGCAACTGGGGCTGCCCGCTGTAACCCAGAGCCCAGCTCAGTCCGCTGAGAATAAAAAGGAAGGCTGTCATCCCGCTTTTTCCTGCTGTCAATGAAAGGTGAGAGGTTCCGGCCTGTTCAATAGCCTGAAGTAAATGGATATCATTTGAGGTCGCTACCATTAAGGCAATAAAGGGAAAAACAACCAGGGTAAAGATCATCAGTATGGCCTGAAAAACATCGGTAACCACCACGGCAACGAATCCACCCATCATGCAGTACAAAGTCACGATGACCGACCCGATAAGGATTCCCCAGACCGGGTCCAGATTAAATGTTTTATGAAGGACTTTCCCCGAACCGCTGAATTGCGCGGCTATGTAAAAGACAAAAAAGAAAACAATGATTACAGCAGAAAGGAGCCTGATGTTTCTTTCCGCTCCCGGAAAGCTTTTTCCAAGCAAACCGGGAACAGTCAGAGCTCCGGTCTGATCTGTTTTCTTTTGAAGCCGTCCTGCCATTACCAGCCAGATAAAGATGATTCCCAGCACACATCCCAAAGCGACCCAGATTGCAGAGATTCCTTCGGAATAGGCATGTCCGGTAAGCCCGAGAAGCAGCCAGGCCGATTCACCTGTTGCCCGCTCTGATAGAGCCAGGGCTGGTCCGCCAAATTTCTTCTGACCCAGGATGAAGGTTGAATTTGTCTTTTCACCGCGTGAATACCACCAGGCAATGAAAACAG
The DNA here is from genome assembly GCA_028706295.1 of Bacteroidales bacterium. GTDB lineage: Bacteria > Bacteroidota > Bacteroidia > Bacteroidales > FEN-979 > CAIVAT01. The sequence continues at coordinate 6,690 of JAQWBQ010000045.1, read as the reverse complement.
TTATTGCCAGATAAAGGATAAAAACAGCAAGCATTGTGGATTTTTTGGAGTTTTTAAAAATAATGGGATCCCAAAGGTCAACCTCCGGAAATCAGATGCAAAACCATAACATCGTCACCTTCATGGATTGCAGTCTTTTCGTAATCTGACTTCTTCACCAATGTTCCGTTAATTTTTACAACCAGCATTTTGAAGGTAAAGTTTTTGATTCTTAATAAATCGGTTACAACGATCGAATCGGCTTCAATTTGTTCTATATTGTTATTCAGTATAATATTCATTTTTCAAGCAGTGTTAAAGAATTCAGGAATTTAACAGGATTTCCAATACGGTATTTGCCTGCATATGTGCAACGATACCGACCCGGGGGGCAATCGGAGGCATTCCCGGTCCGACTTCAGAGATCCCATCACCGCAAATATACAAATTATCAATTTTTTTAGAGCTGAGTATATTCGTTCGCCCCCACCCTGCCATCCCGTTACCGGATACCACGGGAATGTGCGGCAAAAACTCAAGCATGGTCTCGATCAACATCATCTTTTGATCCGCCAGATCAAAGGCTTCAACCACGACATCGCACCCGCTAAAGAGAAGCGGAACATCAGCAGATTCAAGTTTACAATCACTCACCACAATGTTTAACCCGGGATTGATACGCAAAATATTTTCCCTGAGTGCATTCACTTTTTTCATGCCCACCTGATCGAGAAAATAGTACTGGCGGTTCAGGTTGTCAACGGTGATCACATCATAATCGACCAGTAATAAGGAGTGCAATCCGGTCCGTGCAAGTGCAACTGCACAGTTCGATCCCAGCCCCCCGCATCCGGCAATTCCTACCTTCTTCGATTGAAGTGTTTTACTAATTTCTTCTATAGTCATAAAACAGGAATCAGTAATTCATAATGAAAGGCCCATCCGGATTAAAAGCAAAACCGGAAATCATTGTTTCTTCAACACATAAATAAATGCCTGTCAGGAAAAAGTATTTTTCTCATATTTACAAAAATAGCAAATTTCGGATCATTCAAATCATTAAATTTGCATCTTGTTATTTAATTAACAATAAGGATATGGCGAGAAGAAAACTGTTGATCAGAGATCTTACATTGCGTGACGGCCAGCAATCATTGTTCGCGACCCGGATGACGCAGGAACAGGTCGACCGGGTATTACCCTATTACAAAGAGGCCGGCTTTTATGCCATGGAAGTCTGGGGCGGAGCCGTTCCCGACTCAATCATGCGTTATTTATCGGAAAACCCATGGGTCCGACTTGAAAAAATCAAAGAGGCTGTCGGGGATAAGTCTAAGTTGACAGCATTGTCGAGAGGAAGGAACTTGTTCGGATACAATCCATATCCGGAGGAAGTGATTGAAGGATTTAACCGGAATGCAATTAACAGCGGTATCGGGATCATGCGGATCTTTGATGCGCTGAATGATGTCGATAACATGAAATCGACCATCAAATATGTGAAGCAAAACGGCGGTTTGGCTGACTGTGCTATCAGTTACACCGTTGATCCCAAATTCTCTACGAAGCAAAAGTTTCGTTCGTGGATTCATTTTAAAGCGCTTCCGCATGATATTTTCACGATTGATTACTTCGTTGAAAAAGCAAGACAATTAGAGGCTCTTGGAGCCGATATGATATCCATTAAAGATATGGCCGGGTTAATATCACCCTCAAAAACCGGCAAGCTGATCCACAGGTTAAAAGAAGAGGTAAGGGTCCCCATCGATTTTCATACCCACTGCACTCCTGGATTCGGACTGGCTTCGGTTCTAGCGGCCATTGTCAACGGTGTTGATATCGTCGATACGAATATCTGGAATTTTGCGGGAGGTCCGGCCGCCCCAGCCTACGAACTGATCCATATTTTCTGTGAAAAACTCGGCGTTGACACGGGAGTCAATATTTCTGCCGTCACCTCCATAAACAAAGAACTTCGCGAGATCCGTAAAGAGCTGAAACAATTCGACACCTGCAAAGAGCTTCCGGTTGAATTTGATTTTACAACCGAAAAGCTGCCAAAGGATATCAATAAATTATTTGTCAAGGCCATCTATCTGGCAAAACATGACCGTGAAGATGAATTGCTTGAAACCTGTCTTGCCATAGAGAAACACTTTGCATTCCCGGAACCGGATGAGGCAGTAAAAAGAGCTGAAATTCCGGGTGGCATGTATACCAACATGCTGGCGCAATTGAAACAGATCAAACTTGATCACCTGTTACCCCGCGTGCTCGAGTTGGTTCCCCTTGTACGTATTAAATCGGGCTGTCCACCGCTGGTTACTCCGACAAGCCAGATCGTTGGCGTACAGGCTGTTAACTGCGTGATCGATGAAAACAAGGATTTGCCGTTTTTCACGACAAAATCGATCCAGTTTGTCAATCTGGTTAAGGGTATTTATGGCAGGACCCCCATCCCGGTCGATCCTGATTTCCGTGAACAGCTTACGGGGATAAGGGAAGAAACCCCCTATGATACAAAAAATTACAAGAAGCAGGAAAATACCGTTTTCGAGGATTATGGCGATATGAAACTTGCCGAAAATGAAAAAGAGGAATTGTTGCTGGAACTGTTTCCAACCGTAGCGCGGGATTTCCTTCAAAAATGTGTTGAAGAAAAATATACTGCCAATATTTACGCCATTGAGGAAGAAAAACGTCGGAAAGCACGGGAGGCGCGGGATGCGTACGAACGCCTGTCGCCACAGGAAAAAAAGGACCGCCTGATGCAAGGTCTATACAGCTGGCATGAGGTGTCATACCCCGAGGAAGAGAATCTGGGAAGATCATAGAAAAAAGTACAACTTACCTTTGACGATTTACGATTGGCGAATAATTATTTCGTTCGTTTTAGTATTTCCGATATGCACGAAAAAACTAATCGAACTTTTTGATCTACGGTTATTTGCGTCTGCTTTTTTTCCTATTTTTGTAACGAATCCGGATGATTTCCCACCGGGTTTACATATAACATATTCAGGTTAAGGAATATATTATCATTTAAAACCAGAAACCATGACATCCGAAGATTTTAAGAAGTCACACACCCTGCTGGCACAGTACCCGTACCATTGGGCGCCCATTGATAAAGGTTATAACAACCGGAGCATTTATATTAATGTTGGAGACCGGGTTATCCGGGAAAAGGTTGTTACCGGGGAAATGAAGGAAAAGTTCATTGGCGGAAAAGGATTCGACCTTCGTTTGTTATGGAATGCTACCAAACCCGATACGAAATGGAATGACCCGGAAAACGAAATCGTCATTTCAGGAGGACCGTGTTGCGGAATTACCCAATACTCGGGATCAGGGAAAGCGATCTGTTGTACCATCAGTCCCCAGACCGACATTGTAGTTGATTCAAACGTGGGAGGATTTTTCGGACCCTTCCTTAAATTCTGTGGTTTTGATGCATTGGAAATCCAGGGAAAATCAGATCGGGAAATTCTTATCCTCTTTGAGGAGGAACGCGAAATTATTGAGATCTATGAAGCCGGCGACCTCCCTTCCGACAGCCATGTCCTGGCCGAGCAATTACATGATATTTTTGCCAATCCGGGAAATGAAAAAGATAAGTACAACGTCTCTGTCGTATCGGCCGGGACTGCGGCTGACCATTCACTGATCGGAATGCTGAATTTCAGTTTTTACGATATCAAGCGTAAAAAGGTCAGGTTGAAGCAGGCAGGCCGTGGTGGTATCGGTTCGGTTTTACGAGATAAAAAAATCAAGGCGATCGTTGCACATGTCAAGACAATCGGAGGGAACCGGAACAATGTCGTGAATCTCGAAGCCATTCAGGAGCGCGGGCGCCGTTTTAACAAGGAGATGCGCGAACTTGACGATAAGCAGTGTGAAATGAGATCAAAAGGAACCGCACACCTTACGCATATCATGAATGATTACGACCTTCTTCCGGTGCATAATTTCAAGTTTGGGAGTCATCCCGATGCCTACAAGATCCGGGGGGATGTCTGGAAATCCTATTTCACTCAAAATGTTCCCGACGGATGCTGGGTCGGATGTAATATGGCTTGTGCCAAGGGAGTAGATAATTATGAACTACGTACTGGTCCTTATAAAGGAGATAAGGTAATCGTTGACGGCCCCGAGTATGAAACCACCTCCTCTCTGGGGTCCATTGCCGGTATTTTTAATCCCGACTTCACCATCGAAGCCAATTTTTATTGTGACACTTATGGAATCTGCACCATCAGTTGGGGTACGATTCTCGGGTTTGTGATGGAGTGTTTCGAAAACGGGATCCTGAATGAAGAACGTACCGGAGGATTAAACCTTAATTTTGGAAATGCCGACGCCGCCATGGAGTTGTTGCACCAGGTATCGCGCGGAGAAGGGTTTGGTCTGATTGCCGGACAGGGTGTCAGGAAGATGAAACAGATCTTTTCAGAAAAGGGCTGGGGAGAACTATCCTTCATGCAGGATATTGGAATGGAGAATAAGGGGTTGGAATACTCCCAGTATGTTTCGAAAGAATCGTTAGCCCAGCAGGGTGGTTACGCCATGACCAACAAGGGTCCGCAACACGACGAAGCATGGCTTATCTTTATGGATATGGTCAATAATCAGATCCCGACCTTTGAGAAAAAGGCCGAAGCCCTTCATTATTTCCCGATGTTCCGCACCTGGTTCGGATTGGCCGGATTCTGTAAGCTGCCATGGAATGATGTTGAACCTGAAGATAACGCCCAGACATCAGAACCTGCAAAAGTTCCCGAGCATGTCGACAATTATGTGACTATATTCAATGCAGTTACCGGAGCCAGTATTGACAAACAAGGCATTATCAGGCAGTCGGAACGCGTATATAATTTCCAGCGAATCTTTAATATCCGTAGGGGTTACGGCTTACGGAAACACGATGCCCAACCTTATCGCGCCTGTGGCCCCGTAACGAAAGAAGAATATGAATCAAGAGCCGAACGTTACGATAAACAACTTATCGAACAGGTTGGGTTTGATCCCGCCGGAAAATCAACCGAAGAGAAAATGAAGGTGCTGCGCCAATATCGCGAAAACCGGTATGAACAACTTCTTGATGCCGTATATGAACGACGCGGCTGGACCAGGAACGGGGTTCCGAAGGTCGAACACCTGAAGGCGCTGGGAATGGATCTTCCGGAACTCATCGAGGTTGTGGCTCCACTCCAATAAATCTTTATCCCATTCAACCCCTGATCTTATTCCCAATCAGGACTGTATAGAGATGATCGTTCAATGACACCGGTCTTCTTTCATGAAGGGATAGGTGAACTCTGTTGGCGGTAACAGGGTTTCCTTGATCGTCCTGGGATTGGTCCATCTCAGGAGGTTAAGATGACTTCCCGATTTATCGTTTGTACCTGATCCCCTGGCTCCGCCGAAGGGTTGTTGGCCAACAACCGCACCGGTGGGTTTATCGTTAAAGTAGAAATTTCCGGCAGCATATCGCAGGATCCGGCACGCAGCATTGATAGCCGAACGGTCTTTGGAGAAAACCGATCCGGTCAATCCATAGGGCGATGTTTGATCACAAAGATGCAATGTTGCTTCAAAATCCTTGTCTTTGTACGTATAGATGGTCATGACAGGACCGAATATTTCCTCCTCCATGGTCTTGAAATGAGGATTGGTAGTATGAATAACCGTCGGCTGAATGAAATAGCCTTTTGACTTATCCCCGCTTCCGCCAAATATCACACGTGCATCGTTTGATTTTTTGGTATAGTCAATATAGCCCATTATGTTATCAAAGGAAGCTTCATCGATAACCGCATTCATAAAATGGCTGAATTCACGTACATCCCCTACCGTTATCTGACTGATCATTTCCCCGATCTTCGATCTGATATCTTCCCACATTGATTCAGGGATGTATGCCCGGGATGCAGCGGAGCATTTCTGTCCCTGGTACTCGAAGGCACCCCGGACGATGGCAACGGCAACTTCCTGGGGATCGGCCGAAGGATGAACAAAGATAAAATCCTTACCACCCGTTTCTCCCACAATACGTGGATATGACTTGTAATTGGCCATGTTAGCAGCCGTCATCTGCCAAAGACTGTTAAAGGTAGCATTGGATCCGGTAAAATGGATGCCGGTCATTTCGCGGTGCTGTAAGGCAGTCCTGCCAATAACGGATCCCGGGCCGGGCAGGAAATTGATTACGCCATCCGGCAATCCGGCTTCCTGGAATATCTTCATCAGGAAATAGTTTGAAAGTAACGAGGTAGAGGCGGGTTTCCACACAACGGTGTTCCCCATCAGCACCGGTGCCATATTTAAATTGGAAGCAATCGCGGTAAAATTGAACGGAGTCACTGTAAGAATGAACCCTTCGAGCGGCCGGTACTCAATCCGGTTTATGATTCCCGGTTGAGAATGCGGTTGTTCCTTATAAATCTCCGAGATGAAATAGGCGTTGAAATTCAGGAAGTCGATCGTCTCACAGGCTGCATCAATTTCGGCCTGGTAGGCATTCTTTCCCTGACCCAGCATGGTCGCCGCATTGACCAGCGGCCTGTACTTTTTCGAGATGAGTTCTGCTGCCTTCAGGGTCATCGAAGCGCGTTCGACCCAGGAGACAGATTCCCACTCCCGATGGGCTTTTAATGAAGCTTCAATGGCCATCTGAACCTCTTTCTCCCCTGCCATATGGTAATCTGCCAG